>PLDW01000479.1 GCA_003136315.1 Gemmataceae bacterium
GCTCCTCATGCAACGGTATTGCGCCTAAGGACTGGTGCATCAACGAGGGTCGTAATTCTGATCCATTGGCCGATGTACCCCCCCTGCCCCCCTTTCGAAGGGGGGGTGAATTGACCATATCAATAAACCTGACACTCATTGATGCGATGTTCCTTAGCGGATCAGATCTGGCAATCGGGCGAGTCCTTTGGTAGTCGCAGGGTGAGCACGAACACTCCGAGAAGGGCGTAGGTCAGCACCGAGGCGATCGTCAGGTTCATGATCGGAGAGAGGGGGGTGTGTTGGTCCCCCAGCATTAACTGGGCCTGCTCCGCACCGATCACCATCTGGGCGGGGTAGTTCGCCGGGAGCCAGATCGCTGCCAGGCAAGCGAGAAACACCCAGCGCAAACCACCAGCGGGGAGCCGGACTGCCAACATCCCTAGCGGCACGACCAGTAGCAAGAATGTGTGCGACCAGGCCAGCGGACCGATCAGCAGCATCCCGGCCGTTGCCACCGCGAATGCCCGATCCCGGGCAAGTGGCGTCCGGCTTCGCCAGGCGATCCAGCCGACGATCACAGCGACTACCACCTGAGAGAGGACAACCAGCGCACGGCCCACCTCCGGGGCGTGAACGAGCGGGAGGATTCCGTGGGACGGGGTCGGCCCGAATAGCCGCATCCAAAACCCTACGAGTGAGGCGTTCATCCACGACGATTCGTTCTCGGCCGCGACCAACGGGGCGATATCGATTGCATAGACCCGGAAAGCATCGACCCCGAACAACCCGAGGGCAATCGCATTCAGCCCGAGGAACCCGACAGCGAACCCAGCCACGGCCTTCCACCGTCGAGTGGCGGTGAAGTAGATCAGGAGAAAAGCGGGGAACAGCTTCAACCCCGCCGCAATCCCGACCATCGTTCCGGCCAGTCCGGTCCAGCCGTGGCGGTCGGCCACCCACGACCCTGCCAGCAGGGCTGCGAGCAGCGTACCGAAGTTCCCGAGTTGAAGCTGGAGTTGAAGCGGAGCACACACCACCCCGACCGCAATGGCCGGGAGCACCCCCGGTCCCCAGCCGCGCACTCCCAGCTCCCAAACGACCAGCCCGACCGCGGCCACGAACAGCCCCAGCGTGATCAGGTTCCAGGCCAGGCGAGCGTCGGGGAAAGGGAGCCAGGCGAGCGGCAGGACGGCCACGACCGACCCGGGCGGGTGGGCATTTCGAGGCAGCAAGAAGGGGGCCGGTGCATTTGGTCCGGCATGCCGTCGGTATCCCTCTCGGGTATCCTCGTAGACGGGATGGCCCGTTTGGTAGTTCCGCGCTGCCACCCAATCTTGAACGAAGTCGCCGGTGAATTCGGCGGGCGGGTTGATCGAGGCGAGGAACTCCGGCCCACGGGCGGCCAACAGACCCAGCGCCAGCGCCGTCCAAATGAGAATGCGACGTCTCGACCAGAAGACCACCGGGGCGGGGGTCACCGGAACGGGTGGCGGGGACTCCGAAGCCATGTCACGATCCGATTGTTCCCGGGTCGGCGTTGCCGGGCAACAGGGCACCGACTTTCGTACCAGTTTCTTTCTGTCCCCCACTCTGGTCAAGTTCGTTTCCGGCTCCGACGACTGAGAAACACGCGAACCACCCCGAACAAGCCCCCCACAAGTCCCAGATCGACCCGATGCGTGAAGACGTTTTCACGGCAACGGAGCCGGGGTTCGCTCACCCAGTGGTGAACCCAGGCCCCTGCGTGTGATCGCAAATCGACGGCTCACTTTCACATTCCCCCCGGCAGTGGTTGGGGGGCACTTCCTCCCTGGGGACTCAAGGGAGATACCTCCGGCACATCCAGTTGCTCGATGAGTTTCTTCATTTCACCAAGGGTCTTTTCGTCAACCCGGAGGATCAAGCTGTTCGTCCGCTCGTCGATTGCCATCTGGAGTACATCTCGTGCATTGAATTGATTTATCATTTGCTGATTATTATTTTGTGCATATAATTGATTCAATGTTATTACGAGTTCTTGAGCTTTGGCGTGCTTGAGCCGCAGCACGTTGACCGATTTGGGGGCCGGCTCGGGAGCCGCCCCTCCACCGGGGCCTGACCCCATCCCTCCAGACATCACGGAAGGCAGCATCGATCCGGTCCCACCAAGGCCTGCCCCAACCGGGGGCTGCATGAGCCCACCGGGTCCGCCCAACGCCCCTCTCGCGATACCCCCACTGGGGCTGCCCCCCAACCCACTGGAGGAGTTGTTGGCATTCGATCCGCCGGTGGTGCCGCCGCTGCCCCCCATCGTTCCCGTCCCAAGGAAGGGGACTGGCCTCGGCCGCCCATCAAGGGCTTCAGCAATCTCCAGAATTGCGGTCATTGTTCCCGGAGGGGCAAAAATCATCAGTTCGTTCGTAGATGGGGTGGCGCTAATCCTGACTGTCGTTCCGAAATGGTTTGTGAGGGCCTTCGCTGCATCTTGAGCACTGACGTGTTTCAGTTGGAGCATTCTCAACACGTGGGAGGCATCGTCCCCGGCAGCCCCCGGGGCTCCAGATCCACCCCCCGTGTTTTTGCCACCAGCAGGCACCCCCGGTCCCTTCGGGCCATCGCTCTTTGGGGCTCCGGTTGCGGGCGTGGGTGTCCCCGCTCCGGGGCCGGACCCGCCTCCGCCGGGTGGCATCCCAGGGATCGGTCCGCCTCCAGGTGCAGGGCCGAACCCACCTCCGGGCGGCATCCCGGGCATCGGTCCGCTGAACCCGGGGAATCCGCCACCACCACCGCCGAATCCACCTCCGCCAGGGGCGGGGCCGAATCCAGGACCGAACCCACCACCGCCACCCGCCCCACCGAATCCGCCTCCGCCGAATCCACCCATCGCCGCCATTCGCCCTTTCGATCGCTTGAAGACCACCATCGGCACCTCGGCGGCGACCTTCACTTTTTCGTTATGCAAGGGGACAAGCCCACAGAACTCCCACCCCTCTTTCCCGCGCTCATCCAACAGTTTCTTGAACTCGGGGACGGTGCCGGGTTTGTCCAGGATGGCGTATTCCCACTCGGCCCGGCCTGTCCCCATGACCATGCCCCACCCCTGTCCTCCGGGCATCCCACCTGGCGGGCCGGGCATGGCCCCTGGCCGACCAGGGGCGCCAGGTGCGCCGGGCGGTTGGGCGGGAGCGCCGGGATTCCCCGGCTGTCCCGGTACAGCGGCGGGCAACTGACCGGGAGGGCCGGGTTTCTCAGGTCGTTCCGCTCCGCCTGGCGGCTGGACTGCGGGTCCATTGACGAGATCCTGGACCTCCTCCACCACGGCTGGTGGCTGGGCTTGGACGGATGGGAACAGGGTCGTTCCCACCCCGACTGTCAGGCCGCCGGCCGCGAGAACCGCGACCGCGATCAGTTTCATCCGATTCAGCGTCATCGGCATCACCTCCCGTGCAAGTTTCAGAATCGCGGGCGGGACCACCCCGCCCGCTCGAATCAGTTGCATCACTTGGCTCGTCAACCCTAGTGGAACCGCACCGCTTGCCGTTGCCACCCCAAGCCCGATGGTTCCGCCCGCGACCAGCGGAGCCAGCCCCCGGCTCGCCAGCCGTTTGAGGAGAAGTTGCCTGGCGCGGGCGAGCCGACCTGTCAAGGTTCCGGCCTTCCAACCCAGCCGGGTGGCTGCGTCCGGCTGCCGGACCCCTTCCAGGTCGCACAGGACGAACGCTGCGCGGAGCGGGTCGGGGAGCCGGCGAACCTCCTCGTGGACCGCCGCGAGCAGCGTCTCCCAGGTTGCCTCCGGGACCGATTGGTCTGTCTCGCTCTCGGCGGCCCGTTGCTCGCGCTGTTTCCGCCGGACCGCCGACCGCTTCACTTTCGTCGCTACCTTCACTGCGACCCCATGCAACCAGCCGCCGACCGCGGCCCCGCGGTGAATGGAACCGGCCGAGCGGACGAGGGCGAGGAATGTGGCCTGAAACGCATCCTCGGCGTCGGCGGGGTCTGGGAGTAAGTGCCGGCAGACGGCCCACACCATCGGTCCGTGCCGACGGAGGATCGCAGCAAACGCGGGCTCATCGCGGCTCGCAGCGAACCGGCGGAGCAGATCGGCGTCGGGCTCTCCATCGGGTCCGGGGGTCAACCCCTCAACCTGACGGAGCACAACATGGAGGATCGAGCGGTTCATCACAACTACGTTCCCGCACGGCAACGATTCCTACAAGGGGAGTAAAAATGAGAAAACCGGCTGCCTGATTCCCGACAGCCCCGGCGACAATGGCCGCTCGTCGTTCCGCACTCCACCTTCCGCGCTGCTTGACTCCCTGACCGCCCTGGCGACAATGCCGCCGGGGGGTCGGTCTGGCGATCCCCTTCGTCAAACTCGGCCCGAGGAACTCTCCATGCCTGCCACCGCACCGAAGCCGAAGCACGCTGCGCCGAAGGTCGCTGATCAGAAGATGTTCATTGGTGGGAAGTTCGTCGAGTCCGTCTCGGGAAAGACGTTCGATACGATCAACCCCTCCACCAGCGAGGTCATCTGCCGGGTTGCCGAAGGCGACAAGGTCGATATCGATATCGCCGTGAAGTCCGCCCGCAAGGCGTTCGAGTCCGGCCCGTGGGGTCGGATGAGCGGCACCGACCGCAGCCGGCTCCTGAACAAACTCGCCGATGCGGTCGAATCCCACAAGGACGAACTCGCTGCGCTGGAGTCGCTCGACAACGGCAAACCCATCGTCGATGCCCTCGACGCCGACTTGCCGCTGAGTATCCAGTGCTACCGGTACTACGCCGGGTGGGCCGACAAGATCACCGGTCAGACTATCCCGATCAACGGGAACTACTTCTGCTACACCCGGCATGAGCCAGTCGGGGTGGTCGGGCAGATCATTCCGTGGAACTTCCCGCTACTGATGCAAGCGTGGAAGTGGGGGCCAGCGCTCGCCTGCGGGAACACGGTGGTCCTCAAACCCGCCGAACAGACCCCACTCACCGCTCTGCGGGTCGCTCTGCTCGCCCAGGAGGTCGGCTTCCCGGACGGCGTCATCAATGTCGTTCCCGGATACGGCCCGACAGCCGGAGCCGCCCTCGCGGGGCATATGGATGTGGATAAGGTTGCCTTCACCGGCGAAACGACCACTGGGAAGATCGTGATGACTGCGGCCGCCCAGAGCAACCTCAAGCGGGTCAGCCTGGAACTCGGAGGGAAATCGCCAAACGTGGTCTTCGCCGATGCGGATCTCGACGCGGCGGTTGAGGGAGCGTACTTCGGGCTGTTCTTCAACCAGGGACAGTGCTGCTGCGCGGGGAGTCGGCTGTTCGTGCAGGAGAAGGTCTACGATGAGTTCGTCCAGAAGATGGTGGCCAAGGCAAAGGGCCGCAAGGTCGGCGACCCGTTCGACCCGACAACTCAGCAGGGGCCGCAGGTGTCGCAGGAGCAATTCGACCGTGTAATGGGATACATCGAGGCCGGGCGGGAGGACGGCGCACAGATGCTGTTGGGTGGGAACCGGGTCGGGGATCGGGGCTACTTCATCGCCCCGACCGTGTTCGCGGATGTCCGGGACGAGATGACAATCGCCCGCGAGGAGATCTTCGGGCCGGTGATGAGCATCCTGAAGTTCAAGGACGTGGACGAAGTGATCGAGCGGGGGAACCGCACCTTCTACGGGCTGGCCGCGGCCGTCTGGACGAAAGACATCGCAAAGGCGTTGCGGATGGCGAACAGCCTCCGGGCGGGGACGGTGTGGGTGAACTGCTTCGATGTGTTCGATGCGGCCGCCCCGTTCGGCGGGTTCAAGATGTCCGGTATCGGCCGCGAACTCGGGCAGTACGCGCTGCAACTCTATACTGAAGTGAAGACCGTCACCGTGGCGACCTGACCCGATGGGAAATGCCGCGGTCCATGCGTTGCAATGCCAAAATGGTGTAACCGGTGGGGCTCGCCCCAAAGCCGAGGTT
>PLDW01000202.1 GCA_003136315.1 Gemmataceae bacterium
CCGCCCGTGGCACCCGATCCCCCAGACAAGCCGCCCGTGGCACCCGATCCCGCTGGTCGATTTTCTCCTCTCGCCTGCCTTACGAGGCTGCTGCGACCTCTCCGCGGTGGAGGTGATTGCACCCGCAAACCGGTGGTAGAGCTGCGCTCGACCACCGGCTAATCGCTGCGACCCCGCCGGGGTCGGGGTGACGGGGAAGACGATCCTGATTGGTAAATCGAGCATGTGAGGAGGTGAAAAAACCAACCGTCTCACGCGGAGATTTCCCCACGTCGAGCGCCTAACATTGATTCGATGGTATTGTCTCGGAGGGTCGCGAGTCTCAGCGTGTTGATCGGGTTCCGGGTCGAGCGTACACTGATAATCGCTGTCCTTCGACCTGGAGCGATTATGGACCCCCGCCCAAACCCTCCTGGCCTCGATTCGACCAATATCTCCGGAGAGCCCGGTCGTCCGGCTCCCCGCACGGACCCACCCGGCACCGACTCGGGCACGGTTCACCGCCCGGCCGGCGCACCGCCGAACGTGCTGGATGGCGAGTTCCCCTTCGAGTCGATCGCCGACTCCACTCCCTCCTCACACCCGGTCCGCCCCGCGGGCTACTATCCCTTCCTCTCCCCGACGGATCGCCCTGGCGAACTCGGCCGACTGGGTCCGTACCGGGTCGTCAAGCTTCTTGGGGAAGGCGGGATGGGGTTCGTCTTCCGGGGCGAGGATGAGGGGCTCCTGCGGCCAGTCGCCCTCAAGGTGATGAGACCAGAGGTGGCGGCCGACCCAACCGCCCGGGATCGCTTCACTCGCGAGGGCCGGGCGGCGGCGGGCATCAAGTCGGACCACGTCATCACGATCTATCAGGTCGGTGAAGCGAACGGGGTTCCGTTCCTGGCGATGGAATACCTGGACGGCCTGAACCTGGATGACTGGCTGAACGCCTGGCGCAAAGTGAAGAAGAAGGCGATCCCGGCGACGGTCGTTGTGAGGGTCGCCAAGGATGTGCTCAAGGGCCTGATGGCAGCCCATGAGAAGGGGATGATCCACCGGGACATCAAGCCGGCCAACCTGTGGGTGGAGTCCGGAACGAGCCGGGTCAAGTTGCTCGACTTTGGCCTCACCCGCGGCGGCGAGTCGGACAAGGGCCTGACCCGTAGCGGGCAAGTCCTCGGGACACCGGCCTACATGGCCCCGGAACAGGCCCGGGGCCTCCGGGTGGACGCCCGGGCCGACCTCTTCAGCGTCGGGGTGGTGCTGTACCGGATGATCTCCGGGCAGAACCCATTCCAGCGGGACTCGTTGTACGCCACTCTGACCGCCCTGGCGATCGACGAGCCACCTCCCGCGGCCTCATTCGGTGTAGTGCCGGACGACCTGGCCGGGTTGATCGATCGTCTCATGGCCAAGAGCCCGGACGGTCGCCCCGCGACCACAAAAGCGGCCCTGGCAGTGGTGGTGGAGGTCGAACGGCAACTCCGTGGTCAGCCAACCGCATCGCCTGTGGTTGCTGCGGTGCCGGTTGCCCCGGTTGTCAGACCCCCTGCACCGCCTGTCGTTGCCGAAGTGCCGGCCGCTCCAGTTGTTGTGTGGCCAGTAACTCGACCCGCGCCCATTCCGCAGCCTGGATATGTGGATAACATCGAGGCGGTGGAAGGTCTCGAAAAGGTGCATCCGGTGACCGAGGAGACCGTTCGACCGACACCGACCCGACCTGTAACTCCGGTACCAGCTCCTGCCCCCCCGCCACGTTCGCGAGTGCGTGCACAGCCCACCTCCTCGCCTGGAAGCCGGCCGTCCGTTCGGGCTCTCCCGCCGGAGCCACCACCTGACGTTATCCCCAGTAATAAGAGGAATAGACCGTGGGTCGTGTACGCGATTGCGAGTGGTTTAATCGCGCTATTCGTGTGCATCGTGGGAGTGGTGCTGGTCGCCCCGAGGCAGCATGTCCCAGGGTGGCTGACCCCTGATGGTGACGGACCAAGGCTGGGATCGACGAAACCGAGTGATCCGGCACCGGAAGTAGCTCAGGTGAAGCCTGCTACGACTCCGCCAATTACGACTCCGCCAATTACGACTCCGCCTGCTCCGAAGCCTGTTACGACTCCGCCTGCTCCGAAGCCGCCTGCTCCGAAGCCTGTTACGACTCCGACAATCATGGAGTTCCGCGAGTGGAGCAAGGGGGTCATAGCTTCCAGCAAGGATCTCAGGAGTCAGTATGACAAGGCGGAGATCGGGATGACACAAACACAAGCCGGAAAGCTCACGGATGAAGTGAGCGCGCACCTTGAGCTGTACTTCAACAAGAAGTCGACCGCCGGCTTCACGAACATACAGGTCGCGGAAGCAGGCGTAAAGCAGATCGAGGAGGATGAACATGACTGGAAGCAGTTGCGAGATTTGATTGACAAGAAGTTCAGCTCCAACCCAAAAGATATGACCCCGACAGCTAGCGGAAAATGGCTGCTTGAGATGAACGACGTATTTCACCTCCTGCAGGGCAAAGAAGCGAAAGCGTCAGTCCAAAGAAAAGTGCAGCAATTCTGTAGTAAATATATTCCAGATAATCTTGCTCTTGATGATATAGTATTGTATAATAATAATTATCAATATAATCGTGAATCCTTGAAAGTTCGATACACAGTCAATGGGGCGATTCGTGATCTCTCGCTAACTTCCGACCCGGCTGGCATAAATGAAAAAACATACGATCAGGTAGGTGTTAAGCCTGAAGGTAGTCAATTTGAGGAGTTCGTTTACGAGGGTATGCGAGTACCCAAGGGCGTCACCCTCCAATTGACGCTCAAAAGCGAAGCAGCGTTTATTTATAAGGACGCACGGAAGCCCCTCCAGGACAACTGGACATCTGCTACCCTGAACCAACTGTTCAAAACACTTAGCATTGAGATCGAAAAAAAACGAATCCGTCACCCTGGGGGCATTGCAGGCGAAGTCTACTTTTGGAACGGACTGACCCGTGTTGGCGGGGGGGACTGTCAAGTGTATGACCGCTTGAGAGTCGTCGAGAAAGCGATCAAGAATTACCCTGAGCTGTTCAAGAAGTGAGTGGAAATCTCGCCGCTTCCCAGGGTTGTGGCGGCAGCCCGGCTCCACGGTGGCTGCTGTGAGATGAGAGGAAACAAAAGCGGCAGACGCGACAACATCTCCCTGGTTCCCATGCTCCGCGTGGGAACCGGTCTTCCTCCCGCTCCGCGGGGTGGGCCAATACACCGGGAACGACGTCTATCGTATCTCCGGCCAAGCGTCCGTTGCGTTCAGGCCACGACGCGGAGCCTCTAATACAGGAACCCGTTGAGACTGTCGCATCTCTGGAAAGACGATTAGACGTACAAATGGGAGGGCGAGGCTACTGCCGATCACCACCTTAACGCTCGGCAGGAGCCTCGCCC
>PLDW01000050.1 GCA_003136315.1 Gemmataceae bacterium
GTGTGGTTCACCGGGGCTGCTACAGGCCGCTTGACTCTCTTGACTAAAAAACCATTCGACCATCCAAGTGACCAACGACTTCAGTAGAACTAACGGACGCCCTGCTCAAGCAGTTACCCGACTCGACGTCTTACAAACTGGTCCGCGACTACTGGAAGAAACTCGGTCATCCACCAGCGGACGAAGGCAAGGGATCGTCCAAAGGCACCAAAAAGAAGAAGGGGACGAAGGTCGTCGCCGTAGCCGCGCCGCGCGGGGGCGTGGGGAAAACGACAGTAAGCTATTTCCTGGCCGGCCGGCTCGCCGCCAGCGGCTTGAAGACCTGCTTCGTCGAGCTAGACATCGCAGACCCGACGGTCTACTTCGTCGATGAAAAGCTCCGAAAACACCTCCAAAACCGCGCCGACAAGGGGAAGGGCGACGACAACCCGATCGCCACGCTCTGGAATGCGTGGGTCGATGACGGCCGTAAGGGCATGCAGAAAGTCATCGAGGATCTTCCGTTTCCGAAGGCGGTCTATTCGAAGGAGCGCAACGAACACACGAAGGATCGCAAGAAGTACACGTTCGACGTGTTCGCTGCCGTCCCCTTCGAGGTGAGCGGCCGTGCAGCCGAACTGCTCGCGGCGGCTTCCTCCTCAAAGAACCACACCTCGTTCCTGTCGGCCCTCCTCGCCGCGCTGGAGGAGAGCGGCGAGTATGACTACGTGATCGTGGACACGGCCGCGGGGCTTCGCGACTTCTCTGAGGCCATGATCAACCTCAAGGAAACAAACGTCGTCCTGATGCTTGCCCACCCAACCAAGTTGTCGATCCTCAGTAGCCTGGAGAGCTTCGGCCACCGCCCGAAGGGAAAGTCCGCCAAGCGGTTGTTCGTCCTAAACGCCGCCCGCGACATTGACCGGGAACTCTTCGCGGGGGTGGAAGAGATCATCGACTTCTGCACTCATTGGTCCCGTAACGGGGTCACCAGGTCCACGTTTAAGAAAATGGACCAGATGATAACTCAGCTCCGCGCCAACTGCGAGGGGTTCTGCCTCATCCCGTGGAACGAGGCGTGGATGAGGATGGAAGTGAACGTCGATGCGGACGACCTGCCGGCCAGGGTGGACCGCTTGTCGGAAGAACTTGTCAACACGGTGCGGCGCGCCGCCGAAGGAGACGATTAACATGTCGCCCATCAACTTCGATGCCCGGACGACGACGGGCCGCCTGGCCGATCTGAGTGCGCGGTACATGCCGACGACGAAGTCCGGAACGCCGCGCCACGCCCTGTACGACGGGTCCAGGGGCTGGACGGACGAGGCGGTGTGGCGAAAGTTCCAGCTCACTCCGCACCGCCTCTCGGAAGTGTTCGTGACAGAGGAGTGCCAGAAACTGGTCTCCGGGTTGCTGACCCTCACCCGAGCGGTGGGCGGCTCGACCAACCCCTCCTTCCTCCTCCGGTTCGTGGCCGCCGTCGCCAGCAGACACCTAGAGATCCTGGCCCACTTGGAGAGCGTCAAGCGGACGGTCTTCGACGCGGCGCTGATCCACCCCGCGGACACCTCCTCGCCAGAGAAGCGCCCACTGAAGGACCATGTGCTGCACGCGGGGTGTGTCCTCGACGCGGCCATCGCATTGCTCGATCAGACTGGACACGACGGGCAGAAGCTCTTTCTTCGCCTCTTCGACGCGATGCGACAGGCGTACGACAATATCTTCACGGGTCCGGAGGCGGCTCCGAACCCGCTTGCGAACATCACCTCCGATGCCGAGCGCAAGGCGTTCGTCACCGACTGCTGCGTCGGAGCGGTGCTGGCCCATGACAACGGCTATCTGCCTATGTTCGAGGTGCATCTAGGGGACGCGCACGTCGGGCACCTCATCGGATTCCTCAAGCGGAAGCAGTCGGCCCGCGAGGAGTTGAGGGGGTGGTTGGACAAGGTGACTGGGAAGGTGTCGGCTCAGTTGGTGAGGGATGGAGCCGACGTGACGGCGATCACGCTCCTCCTGCCCCCGTTCACCAACGCCTGGATGACGGAGAAGGATCTCAACGAGAAGCCAGACAAGCTGCACGGCTCGGTGTCCGGCTACCAGTTGCTCGACTACTTCTTCTGTTCCAAAACGGCCGCCAGGAAGGCCCTCGTTCCGGCAGAACAGTGGATGCTGCTGATGATCGCGGGCGCGAGCATCTTTCACGGCGCCGAACTCCCCGCCCTCTGCGACCCAATCCTCTCCCCGGAGGACATCGCCGACCGGTCGCTGCTCCGCGCCGACTTGGCCCGGTCCGACAATCCGGTCCGTCAGGCGCTCGTGAACGAACCTGACGGGGCCAGCCTCTTGCAGCAGGCGGATGAGATCGAGGGCGACGATAGCTGTCTTCTGGCGGTTCTGACTCGTTTGAATGCGTGGATCGACTGTGAGAGTCTCCAGAATCGCTCGGAATTTCAACAGTCGCTGAAGCGGAATCCGTCATACGAGCTGCGGGAGCTCCTGCGGGGACGGGAGAAGGACAAGGGCGAGCACGCGGAGGCGTGGCAGACGCGACTGAACCGCCTGATCCTGGAAGCCAGCCTCCAGGGCCTTCGCCCCGCTCTGGACCACACACTGGCCCGCGTGTGGGCGGTTAACCCCTTGGGGCTGTACCTGTATGCCGTGGATGCGATGCAGGAGTGGGTGCGGTTGACTTGGGAGACGACCCACTCGAACGATACCGGACCAAACGTGAAGCCGCTCCAAAAGCGCACGGCGGCGGGGACAAAGTCGGTGCGGCTCCTGAGTCAGCACCTGGGCCTGAACCAGATCGAAGGTCTCAAGGTGATCATCGGGCAGTCGCCGATCCCGAAAACAGTGATCGAGTTCTTCCCACGGGGCAGGACCAGCGACCGGACCGAGCGTATCGAGATCCGCTACCCCGAGGTGGACCCCCCGGAGAATCGGTTCGTCACCCAGTACGGCTTTTATGACTACCGCAGGATCACGGGGGACTTCCAGAAGGCTCGAACGATCCCGGCGGCGATGCGACTGATCACCGGTTGCGCCCGCGTCGATTGCATCCTTCCCGACCGCACCGAAGTGGCGTTAGACGCGGTTGTCGATGCGCTCGAGGGCGTGGTGCGAGAGGTCGCCGGTCGGGACGAGTTGCCCGAGCTGTCGATCCCCAGCACTGGCACCCAACGCAAGAGGCGGCGCGCGGCCGTGAAACCCCACCTGAAGCACATCGACATCCACGGGCATGAAGCCTACCGGACCGCCGCCGCCCTACGGTTCCGGGACGATCTGAATCGCATCCACGAATCTTTGCGGAACCCGTCCGTCGCCGATCACGGTCCCACCGATCTTGACAAGTGGCTCAAGGATTGCGTAAAGGCCACTACCGAGAGGTTCCGAGCGGGCGACACCTGAATCTCCCGCTCGGCCCGGCACCTTCACGACGAGTGGTCATGGAAGACCGCCTCGGCGGGACGAGCGAGTTGGGCCTTTGGCTCTGCCGGACGACGGGCGCAACCAACCCCCGGAAGGCGCTCGCGGATCGCTGCGCCGAACTGATTGCCGCGCTGGGTGATCGACACCCGCCGACCCGGGTCGGACCGCTTGGACAGTTGTTAGGTCTGGAACCGGGACCGCGTGTCCGACCGCAGATCCCGCGCGGGATGCTCGACCTCACATCCGGCCAAACTTACCTCCGCTCGTTCCGACCCATTCGCCCCGAAGGTTCGCTCGACCTGGAGACGGGGGTCATTTCCGTACAGGATCGAGCCGATCAATTCCGTCCGCTGACCTTTGGTGAACGGGCGCGGATGCGATTCACCTGTGCCCACGAGATCGGACACGCGCTCTTCTACAACTTCAACACTCGCCCTGCCCGGCGCAGCGCTCCTCTTGGTCCCCGACTGGAAGAAGAACGCTTTTGCGATTATGCAGCGCGACATTTCCTCCTGCCAGCGGCCTGGATCGAACCCGAGTTCGCAGCTCATCATCGCCCGAGCCTTGCGCTCTTGCGAGCCTGTGCTGCCCGTTATATCGTGAGTCTTCGCGTGGCCGCCGCCAGGGCGGCAGAGTGGTTCGCACCTCGGCTGGCTGCCAACGATTTCTACCTCCTCTCGCGAGTGACGACCAACGCCGCGGGGGGAGGGGTCAAGAAGCCACGTTGTCTGGGTGTCTTTCTGTCAAATCGACTGCGTTCCGAGGGGGTTTCATTCCTCAGAGGGTATCAGGGATTGGCTGGGGTAAAGCGTGTGGGCGTGCGAGTGCATGACTGGTCGCTGAACGAACTGCACGCCGGCCTGTGTCGGAAGCAACCTGGACTCCAGAGTGGCCCGCACGTCGAGATCCTCCGCTGCCCGGACGGGAGTATCGTCAACCTCACCTCAACGCATTTCCGTCTCGGATGCACAACGACGGTCTGGACGGAAGGACGAATCGAAGTCGTGGCGAACCCCACAAGGTTTCGCCGCGCGGCATAAACGCGCACCCACCTTTTCTGGATCTTACCTTTGCGCAACGCAGTGGGGTCACCGACATCCGAAAGCCCCTCAATGAGCCTCTCACGGAGCATGTCGTCCCCACCTCGGCGAAATTCTCGATCTTCGATCACACCAGCTCGAACACTTCGCATGGCTCACGGTCCATGCACCAGGCAACGAACGTCAGGATCTCCTCGGCCCCCCCTTTTCCCACTTGGGGAGGTAGGAGGAAAGGGAGATAAGGGAGATAAGCCCCCCTTACCTCCCTTTCCTCCCTTTCCTCCTACCTCCCAACCCTGTGATTGAGGGTGGCGACCGTGTCCCCATCCTTCCCCGGCGAGCTGCTACAACCAACCCCACGACTCCCTCGTCTGTGGATGATCGGGTCAGTTTTGACGGCGGTGGGGTTCTCGCGCTGGAGAGATGTGTTTACGGTCTGAGGTCCACACCAACTGGCGGTGAGGTTGGCTGGAATCCTGGCGGAGCGCGGCGGGGTTGGGATGAGTTCGCCAAGGCCCTTGGCTTGGCGGGAAAGGCGGGGAACCTCACCCGACGTGCTCAGTTCGCTTCTGCCGGGCGATCAGTGGGATGGATGGGTTGGAGGTCATCCCCGATGATCGAGGCAGGGCGATGGACTGGCGCGGTCGGGAAGTGTGCAGTGTCACGATGTCACCCAGCGGGGGCTCAGCCTCAAGAACCTCACCCCGGCGATGACGAGCAGTAACCCGGCAATGTGGGGAACCCCAAACCCCCTTCACGGCACCCCCACACCCGCCCTTGCGACGATCCACCCCGACTCGTAGTTTGTTGGCGTAATTGTTCAACGCCCCACGTTGGGGAGCAACCCGCCAAATTGGCGGTCCCGGAACCGTGGGCATGGATGCCGCAACGACCGAGGACCGTGATATGTCCGTCCGCAAGCATTCGGCGACGGAGGTACAGCCCCGACCAAAAGCCCTCTACTCCTCGAAGATCATCAAGGCTGGGGCACTCCTCGCTGACACGAAGACCCTTTTGGCCCACTGGGATGTGGCCAGTACGGCGGCGGATAACGTCCAGCGGTTGCGGCGGGAAAACGTGTTCGGTAAGGCGTCCCGGTCGCGGGTCGAGGACATCCTGAACATTTTCCGTCAGCGATATCTGGCCGATGAGGCCGTGACGAGGGCGCTCGTCATACTGGTGAACAGGAAACTTCCCGCCGCCTCGCTCGACCGTATCTTGTACTTCCACGCTGCTCGTTCCGACCGGTTGCTTCACGATGTCGTCGTCGAGGTCTTGATGCCCTTGCAGGCGAGGGGTTTCAAAGACATCGACGTGGTGGACATCCAGACGCCGCTGAAAAAGTGGGTGGACGATGGAATGACCACTGCCCCGTGGTCGGAGCCGACCATCGTGCGGATCGCCCAAGGGCTCCTGTCCGCACTGAGGGATTTCGGCGTTTTACAGGGAGCCGCCAAGAAGCGGATCGCCCCGGCGTACTTGCCAGTCGAGGCGTTCTCTTACTTGATGTTCTTCCTCAAGCAGCACGAACCCTCGGGGGCAAAACTCGTTGAACTTCCCGACTGGAAGCTGTTCTTCCTGTCACGGGAGGGGGTCGAACGGTTCTTGTTCGAGGCCCACCAGCAGCACCTTCTGGAGTACCATGCGGCGGGCAGCGTGACCCGGTTGACCTTCCCTGTCGGCACTCTTGAGGAATACGCGAATGTCCTCGCTGAAGGAGCGCATTGAACTCCTCGAAAATGACCTGAAGGCGGTGCCTTCCCGAATCAGCGTGTACCACGACCTTCCGTTCGCAATCCTGCGGTACAACCCGGACGAAGAGTGGGATCTGCGGCGGGAGGTCGAACTGCTGGCAACCCGGCTGGAGGCCACGGGCAAGGAGGTTCATTCCATCTCGATGTCGGAGTTCCTCTGGAAAGCGATTGAAGAAACCGAGGGGCTCGATGAGGTGGTCGCGTTAGAGCAGAAACGGGGCTACCTTGAGGCCCAGGACCAGGTGACGACCTACCTTTCCGACCGAGATTGGCGACCTCTGGCCGGGCTGCTTGCCGAGCGGCTGGGCAAACTCAACCCTGCCAGGAGCATCGCCTTCCTGACCCGGGTCGCGGCAATGGCCCCTGGTATCTACCACATGTCGAAACTCCTCGACCAGATGCACGGCAAGACACGGGTGACGACGATCCTGTTCTACCCCGGCTCCATTGAGGGTACGACCGGCCTGCGGTTCATGAACCTTGAGGATCGGGACGCGCTGGGCAACTACCGGGTCAAGATCTACGGCTGAGGTGAAGCGCCCCATGAAAACCATCGCCGAATTGCTGCAACGCGACCTCAGCCGCAAGATCGAGGAGATCATCCAGGTCGATCAGGCGGACGACGAGTCGGTTCTCGCCGAGATCACCGAGTACGTCGCCACTGACAGCATTCGGGAGCAGTACCACCAACTGTTCAAGGCCATTGCCGAGGCTCCATCCGACCCGCAAGAGAGTATCGGAGTGTGGGTCTCGGGGTTCTTCGGCTCGGGAAAGAGTTCGTTCGCCAAAAACCTTGGCTACGCCCTCCAGAACCGCACCCTGATGGGGAACCCATTTGCCGACCTTTTCAAGCAACAGATCGGCGACAGTCGCATCGGCGACTTGCTCGACCTCATCAACGTGAAGACGCCCACGGAGGTCATCTTCTTCGAGGTCGCCAAGGAACGGGACACCCGGAAGGTGACGGAACGCATCGCGGAATTGATGTATACCGTCCTGCTCCGGGAACTCGATTACGCCGAGGATTTCGACATTGCTGAGCTGGAGATCGAACTTGAAGCTGAGGGCAAACTCGACCCGTTCGTCGCCGCCTGCAAGAAACTCCACAAGCTCGACTGGCGGATGGTCCGCAAGGGCGCCCAGAAGCTCTCCCGCGCCAGCGCGGTCCTGCACGATCTTGACCCGACGACGTACCCCGCCGCGGACTCGTGGGCACACTCGCAACGAAACAGGGACGCCGCGATCACGGTCAGCAAGGTCGTGGAGCGGACCTTCGAGCTTTGGGGGCGGCGGCGTAAGGGCAAGGCCCTCGTCTTCATCATCGACGAAGTGGGGCAGCACGTCGCCCGCAGCGGCGACAAGATCGAAGACCTTCGGGCCACGGTCGAGGAGTTTGGGAAGGTCGGTAAGAACCTGCTGAAGAAACGCAAGATCGCCGCCCCCTGCTGGGTCGTTGTCACCTCGCAGGAGAAGCTTGACGAGGTGGTGTCGGCTCTCGGGGATGACAAGCGGATTGATCTGGCCAAGCTCCAGGACCGATTCCGCCACAAGGTCGATCTCGCCCCGTCCGATATCCGCGAAGTCGCCACCAAGCGGGTGCTCGCCAAGAGGCCGGAGGCCGTGCCGCTGCTCAGGAAACTGTTCGCCGACAATCTGGGGTCGCTGAACGCCGCCCTCCGACTGGAGCGGACCACCCGCCGCACCGACATCAGCGAGACCGATTTCGTCCGGTTCTACCCGTACTCGCCGCACTACATCGACCTGTGCATTGGCATCATGTCTGGAATCCGCCTGCAACCGGGTGCTCCCCGGCACTACGGCGGCAGCAACCGGACGATCATCAAGCAAGCCTATGAGATGCTCGTCTCGGATCGCACGGCGTTCGCCAAGAAATCGATCGGTGCGATGGTCACGCTGGACAAGGTGTATGAGTTGGTCGAGGGGAACCTCTCCAACGAGAAGCGCACCGACCTCGACGAGATCAGCCAACGGTTTAAGCTCGTCCCGGACGATCAGGGCTGGGCGCTGCGGGTCGCCAAGGTCGTCTGCCTGTTGGAGTTCATCCGGGATCTTCCCCGCACTGAGGCCAACCTCGCCGCCTTCCTGGTCGATGAGGTGGGCAAGCCCGCTCCGCTGAAGGAAACGCAGGCGGCGGTCAAGCGGCTGGAGGACGCCAAGTTCATTCGCAATACCGAGGATGGGTGGAAACTCCAGACGGCGCAGGAGAAGACGTGGACGAACGAAAGGGGCACCCACCTCGAACCGAAGCCCCGAGAGCGGAACGACCTGACCCGGCAGGCACTCCAACAGATCTTCGACGAGCCCGAGTTCAAGACTTACCGCTACCAGAACTACCGCTCGTTCCGCATCGGCATCAGCGTTGATGGGTCGAGTCTCAGCGACGAAGGCGATCTCCCGCTGAGCCTCTGTATCGCCGATGACGACGACGATTTCGCCAAGAGGTTGACCGAGGTGCGGGAGGAAAGCCGCCAGAAATCGCACGAGAACGACCTGTACTGGTTATTCTCCTTCACCCCGGAAATGGACGAGCTTGTTGCCCAACTGCACGCCTCCCGCAAGATGGTCGAGAAGTACGACCAGTTGCGTGCCCAAAACAAGATTACGACCGACGAGGCGACGTGCCTTCAGGACGAGAAGACCGCGACTCTCGGCTTCCAATCCCGATTGCGGGACAAGCTCACCGAGGGCATGGAGAAGGGCACCGGGATGTTCCGGGGCGTCCAGAAGGACGCTGCCGGGTTGGGTAAGGGCCTCGGGGAGATCCTCAAGAAACTCTTCGCCCACGTTGTCCCATTCCTCTACCCGAAACTGGAGATGGGAGCGCGCTCCCTCAAGGGTGACGAGGCCGAACAGATCCTCAAGGCGGCAGACCTCAAGGCACTGCCAAACGTGTTCTACGGGTCCGAAACTGGGCTCGGGCTGGTGGTCAAAGACGGGGTGAAAAACGTCATCTGCACAACGGCGGAAGTCGCCAAGGAGATGATGGACTACCTCAAGAGTGAGCACAGCTACGGCAACAAAGACTCTCGCATGGGCAAAGCGCTGGAGCGGCGATTCTGTGGGACCGGCTACGGCTGGGAGCAGGATATGGTGCGTCTCATCCTCGCCACCCTCTTTCGCGCGGGCGAGGTCGAAGTCACCTACCAAGGCAACCGTTTCGCGAACTACCAAGACCCGGTGTCGCGGACGCCGTTCACCAAGACCCCGGCCTTTCGCTCCTCCCTGTTTTCGCCCCGTCAATCGGTCGGGCTCAAGATGCTGACACAAGCGGTTCAGCAACTTGAAGCCCTGACCGGCGAGGAGGTCGATGTCGAGGAGGGGGCGATTGCGACGGCCTTCAAGAAAGTCGCCGCCGAGGAGCTGGAGAAGCTCCACCCCCTAAAGGCCCTCGCCGAAGCCAACCGCCTGCCGGTCGTCTCGGTGCTGACAGAGTACCA
Source organism: Gemmataceae bacterium (assembly GCA_003136315.1). GTDB lineage: Bacteria > Planctomycetota > Planctomycetia > Gemmatales > Gemmataceae > Urbifossiella. The sequence continues at coordinate 9,661 of PLDW01000050.1, forward strand.
GCAGACGCTCGTGGGTATCCAAGGCTCGGCCTCCGACGACTGCGTGCGCATCCTAACCGAGACCGGGGCCATCTTCGGCGAAACCCGCGAGAAAGTGCGGAAGCTCCGAGAGGGCCTGAACGACAAGGCCCTTGGCCTGGTGCGGCTAGCCCGCACGGCGACAGAGCAGGTCTGGCAGCGGCTCGCTGCACACGGGCCGTCTCCGGAGGTTGGACAGTGTGTGGAGGATTTGAAGGGGCTGCTCGGTTCGGAGCAATTCGTTGACTCGCTTGATGCCATCGCCGCCAAGACGAAAACTGTGCGAGGAGCCTACCAGCAGGCGTACCTGACGCTCTTCGATTGCCGGGCCGAGTTGTATCGGAAGGCCATTGACGAGATCAGAAACCGGCCCGAGTGGGCTCCGCTGGCACAGACCAACTCCGTTCTCGCCGAGTCCCTGTTGTCGCCACTCGTCGGGCGAGTTGGTGCCAACGAGGACCGTGTCGCCGTTGCCAACGGCACAGGGTTGGGCAAGGCCAGCCTGACCGAGATGGAATCCGATCTGGCGGCGGTGGACGGGTTGCGCTCCTCGGCCCTCTTCAAGCTGCAAGAGTTGTCGATGGGCGGCGACAAGAAGCTCTTGGTGCGGCGGGTGCGGGTGGCCGAGATCTTTAACCGCCCAATCCAGACGCAGAAGGACTTGGATGACGCCCTCGGCCAGCTTCGGGACGCGCTCCAGAAGTACCTCGACGAAGGCGCTGCGATCATTCTGGAGTGAATCATGGACCAGGCGATCCGCAACAAGCTCCGGGGTGTGGTGACGCAGTGCCGCAGGCTGCTTGAAGACTCGGTGCGTGACGAACTTCAGGGGAAGTTCGGTGTCTATGCTGCCCTGAAAGATGATGTGCAGGTGGACGACGACGCCCGCATGATGCACCTGGGCGACGAGGAGCGGGCCGCTCGGAAAGACATCCTCGACCACTTCGCTCACATCAAAGCCCGTGGGTTCAAGCCGAGGGAATCCCTTGACCAACTCGTTCGGGAAGTCGCCTTCACGCACCTGAACCGGTTCTGCGCCTACAAGATGATGGAGGCCCGGCAGGTCTACATCGGCGACCAGCGGTTCCGCGAGGCCGTCAGTCGGGCCGTGAACTCCAATGGCGTGAAGTTCTACCTTGCCGACCACCCCGACGACGAACGACTCTTCACCACCGGCCAACAAGACGTGGCCTACCGGCATTTCCTCGACTGGCTGGGCGGGCTGCTCTCGGAAGAGATCGGCGTCCTGTTCAGTCCCCATGATCCTGCCAATCGGCTCTACCCGCCTCAGCGGGTGCTCGACGAGGTGTTGGACCTCATCAACGACGAGGCGCTGGCCGACATCTGGACACAGGATGAGACCATTGGCTGGGTGTACCAATATTTCACACCCAAGGAACTGCGGGATCAGGCCCGGAAGGAGAGCCAAGCACCCCGTAACTCCTACGAACTGGCCTTCCGCAACCAGTTCTTCACCCCCCGCTACGTCGTCGAGTTTCTGACCGACAACACGCTCGGCCGCATCTGGTATGAGATGCGGAAGGGCGATACGAAACTCAAGGATCAGTGCCGGTACATGGTGCGCCGTCCGAGTGAGGTCTTTCTCGCCGAAGGGCAGAAGCCTGCCGAAGATGCCGCCAAGGATCGGGACGACCTGCCGCAAGACGAACTTCTCAAGTTGCCGGTACACATCCCGCACCGCCCGAAGAAAGACCCTCGGGAACTGAAGATCCTCGATCCCGCATGTGGCAGCGGGCACTTCTTGCTGTACTGCTTCGACTTGCTGCTATTGATCTACGAAGAAGCCTACGGCGATCCCGACCTCGGTCCTGCGCTCCAGCGGGACTATCCGACGCTGGACGCCCTCCGGCGGGACGTGCCCCGATTGATTCTCGCCCATAACCTGCACGGCATCGACATCGACCTGCGGGCCAGCCAGATCGCAGCGCTTGCCTTGTGGCTCCGGTGCCAGCGGGCCTATCAGGACATGGGCTTGAAGAAGGACCGGCCCAAAATCACCCGCTCGAACTTCGTGTGCGCTGAGCCAATGCCCGGTGAGGCGCACATGCTCAAGGAGTTCGTGAAGCAGATCGAGCCGAGGCTCCTTGGGCAACTGGTCGAGGTCGTCTTCGACAAGATGAAGTTGGCGGGAGAAGCCGGTTCGCTCCTCAAGATCGAGGAGGAGATCCGGGACGCTATAACTGAAGCGAGGAAACAGTGGTTGGCCGGTCCAGTCTCGATCCAGCCGAGCCTTTTCGACAACGATCAGCCGATAGTAAGGCAGAAACGGTTCGACTTCTCGGGAATCACCGACGCCCAGTTCTTCGAGCAGGCCGAAGCCAAGGTGGTCGATGCGCTCGGTAACTATGCGGAGAATGCCCAAACTGGTCAGCGACTACAGCGACGGCTTTTCAGTGAAGACGCCGAGCGAGGCTTCGCCTTCGTTGACCTCTGCCATAAGCGTTTTGATGTGGTGCTGATGAATCCGCCGTTTGGTGAGTCCAGCAAGCCCGCCAAGGGGATCATCGAGAAGCACTACCCCCGGACCAAAAACGACCTCTACGCCGCATTCGTTGAGCGGGGCCTGGATCGGCTGGATCGTGGAGGGATGCTCGGTGCGATCACGTCCCGGACTGGCTTTTTCCTCACCTCGTTCCAGAAATGGCGGGAAGAAGTGGTGTTGGGAGAGGCCGTCCCGACTGTTTTCGCGGATTTGGGCCAGGGAGTTCTCGACACTGCAATGGTCGAGACGGCGGCCTACTGCCTTCGGAAGTGCTGGTAGGCAAATAACTTGGGGGCGATTATGGCCAGGCCGAAGCCACGACCACCCACGCCCCCCTTAATGCTCTTCACCACCAGTAGTTTAACACGGGAACAGGACGAATCAAGAGGTAATATCGGCGATGCGCGTGATTGTCCAACTCGATTGCCTCGTACAGCGGCTGAACTGGATGGTCTGCACGACAATGGACGTGCTGATCTACCAGTTTGCCAGCCATCCGAAGCGGACACTACGGGAACTCCACGAGTGGAACATTGGGAGCTTCCGGCTCTGGAAAGAGACTCTCAACAGCGAGAAACCTGTCGTGCTGCTCTCGGACATTCTCAAGCCGGTGTGCCACGGCCTGCCGACAAACGCGGGGGGGCCGGCATGACGACCTTCTTTCGCCTGCTGCAATCGGAAGACCGGGTGACCGATTTACGGGCGGCCGTCGAATCGCACAACACTGGCCAAGCATCTGCGATGCTGAGCGAGGTCGATCCCGCCGAGTTTGAGCAGGTGCCTGGCTCACCGTTTGCGTATTGGGTAAGCGAACGAGTCAGGAAGTTATTCTCCACATTGCCAACATTTAGTGGCAATGGCAGACACGCCTGCCTAACCAATCAGGCAAGCGATGACAAACGCTATTTCCGTTGTTGGTGGGAGGTCGGGAGCCGAGAAATTGGCAGACAGCAGCGATGGGTGCCACTTTCCAAGGGTGGAGCGTTCTGTAGATACCATGCCGATATCCATCTCCTGATTGATTGGGACGACAAAAATCGCACCTTTCGTGGATTTGAGGGGACGCTTCATCGCCCAATGAAAAAACCTGCCTCTGTCGATCACTTCTTCCGGCGCGGGATAACCTATTCGTCTCGTACACAGATCGGATTCAGTGCCAGAATTCTGCCTGCCGAGTGCATTTTTCACGCAAAAGGGCCGGGGGTTTTCCCCAATCCAGGAGAGGAGTACGCGGTTCTCGCCGTGATGAATTCGCGAATTTATCAAGCACTGCTTGATATCCAGATTTCTTTTGGTTCTTATGAAATCGGTGTAATTAATCGCACGCCGCTGCCCATCAAATTCGGAAAGCATCATGAACCTCTATCGGAAGCGGCTCGCAACTGCGTTGCAAGCAAGCGATACCTCGAAGCACTGGATGAGACGACTCACCTATTCGCTGTCCCCGCATGTGTGCGCATGCTGTCGAAGACGATTCTGGAGTGCGTCTTGCACCATAATGAACTTATCGATCGCGAGTTAACCACACTCGCATTATACCAAGATAAAATTGAAGCGATCGTATTATTATTATATAAAATTAATATAGATATCGATTTTGTCACAGAATCGAGTATGCGCATTAAAGAGACAAATGATAAATATGATGACAGTGATGAATTGCAAGAGCAGCATAATTTTGTTGACACATATAGCGAAACAATTGAAATATATTCCTATTCTATTGGATGTGTATTTGGTCGCTGGGATATCGCTTACGCGATGCACGACAAAGTAGCGCCGGATTTGTGCGATCCATTTGAACCGCTTCCTGTTTGCTCGCCAGGAATGCTAACCGGGGTGGACGGACTGCCTGCGACTGATGCCCCGTCTGGCTACCCGTTGCGGGTGCAGTGGGACGGCGTGACAGTCGATGATCCCGACCACCCAAGCGACATCGTGCGGCGGGTCCGTGAAGTGTTGGAACTGATCTGGCAAAACCGAGCGGACGCGATCGAGAAGGAAGCGTGCGAGATCCTGGGTGTTGAGGAACTGCGGGACTACTTTCGCAAGCCGGGTAAAAGCGGATTCTGGGAGGACCACGTGTCCCGCTACTCCAAAAGCCGCCGCAAGGCCCCGATCTACTGGATACTCCAGTCGTCGAAGAAGAACTATGCCATCTGGCTGTACTACCACCGCCTCGACAAAGACCTGCTTTTCAAGGCACTGGTGAATTACGTCGAGCCAAAAATTAGGCTGGAGGACAGCCGCCTCGAATCTCTCCGCACACAAAAAACGGCCGCTGGCGATTCGGGGCGTGAAGCCAAGCGGCTCGGCAAAGAGGTTGAGCGACAGGAGGAGTTCCTCTCCGAACTGCGAGATTTCGAGGACAAGTTGCGCCGGGCGGCAAACCTGCACCTCGAACCGGATCTCAACGATGGAGTCGTCCTGAACATCGCCCCGCTCCACGAACTCGTCCCGTGGAAGGAGGCCAAGAGCTACTGGCAGGAACTGCTCGAAGGCAAGTATGAATGGTCGTCCATCGGCAAGCAACTGCGGGAGAAGGGGCTGGTAAAATGACCCTGGAGGGAGAACCCAATATGGCGACCGTGACGATTCAAGAAGCGCAGGCTACCCTTGCAGACCTCATCCACCGGCTGACGCCGGGCGATGAGGTGGTGATTACCGAGAACGATCAACCCGTGGCTCGGTTGGTGCCGACGCCGGCCACGCCCCCGAGGAAGGTGCCGCAATTCGGGACGTTGAAAGGAACCGTCCTGTCGATGGAACACTTCGACGATCCGCTGGAGGAATTCGAGGAGTACATGTGATGAGGTTGCTCCTCGATTCGCACACGTTGATCTGGGCAGTCGATCAATTAGCCCAGATTCCCGTAGCGGCCATGACCGCAATGGCGAACATCGCAAACGAACGACTCGTTAGCATGGCAAGCATTTGGGAAATAGCGATCAAGTACGGGAGAGGACGGCTTCCTCTGTCGTTGCCTTACCGCCAGTGGATGGACAAGGCCATCAGCGACCTCGACTTACTTGTGCTGCCGATCTCACTGGAGCACGCTGGGCAGGTAACCGGGTTGCCGTGGCACCACAGAGACCCCTTCGACCGGCTGCTGGCGGCGCAGTCGCTCGTCGAAGGCGTGCCGCTCGTCAGCGCCGATGCGATCTTCGATCAGTACGGAGTCAATCGAATCTGGAAGTGAGCGTCTGTCGATGGCCGTCGTCACCGAATACCTGTTCCAGTTGATTACCAAGCAGGTCGAGGACCGTGGCCTCGTCGTTTGGTACGACCCGGAGAGAGCCTTCGTATCGGTGGCGGCAGAACTGGTCATCCCGAAGACGACCGTGGCCTGCTACGACGGCAGTTTCTTCCGCCTCCGCCACGCGATTGACCACCTGATGAACGGCGACCTTCCGCCCCGTCTGGTCGTGTACGTGCCCGAGGAGCAGCGCAGCACTCACAATGCTCTCGTTGAGTTGGAAGCCGCCGGGGTCGTGATCCAGCCCGGCCAGCAGCCCCCGAACCGCAATACCCGGCTGGCCGTCGTCGCCCGCAATGCCCTGAAGCCACTCCTCGGCGACGATCAAGTACTTGAGATCGAGAAGCAGGTCGAGAGCGGCAAACTCACACTGGACGACCTGAATACCCTCGCTGACAAGGGGCGGGACTTCGGTGTACTCTCCCTGATCTTCGGCTCGGCCAACCCGCAGGAAGTCGCTTTGGCCTTCCTGCATGGCAACGACCACGACGGCGAGATCGAAACGAAGTCGGTCCAGCACGACCTGCGGAATCTGCTCCAGCCGAGTTTCGATATCGAGGAGTTTCCGGCCTCGGCCACACTCAGCACACTCCGGGAGCGATTGGCCCGCCATGTCCTGCTCACCGACCTGATCGCCGGACTTGGCCAATCCGTGCCGCCCTCATTGTCCTCGATCAAGCTGGCGACCTCGCCGGGTGGGGTGGATGCGTGTGTGCGGCTGGCCCACTCGTGGCGGAACAGCCGGGACGACCGGGACAGCTATGTGGCGGCGGCGAACACCGTCGAACAGGAGTTCTCGCTCGGCCAACTGGCCTTCGACCCCAAGAACCTTGTGGGGATCGAGACCTTCCACGCGGTCGAACGGGCACTGCTGCGTCATGTCGAGAACGAACTGCTGGACAAGGCCCGCCCCGATCTGCTGCAACTGGCCGTATCTCGCCTGTCCCGCTTCTGGGGCGAGGCCGAGCCCACCGTGCAAGCCCGCTGGGCGCTCATCGCTGCCGCGGCCGAGGTGCTACTCGAAGCTGACCGGGTGGCGAAGGAGGTCAAGAAGCCGCCGACCACCGTATCCGATCTCGTGAAAGCTTACGCCGAGGACGACCAGCCGTGGTGCCTGCTCGACACCCACCACCGGCACATGGAGAGCCGCAAGTTTAACTTTGAGTTCGACGCCGCCGCGGAGCATCACGGGCTGGAGAAACTCATCACCAAGGCCGGACAGCGGTATACCGAGGTCGTCTCGGCGCTGGCGAAACACTTCGTTACCCAGTTCTCGAAAGCCAAACACCCGATCAAGGGGCTGTTACGCCAACGGGACTTCTTCGAGACGCAGGTGAAGCCCAAGTTGGACGCGGGCAAGGTCGCCTACGTCTGGGTGGATGCCCTGCGGTTCGAGATGGCCCGCGAACTGTGCCGGCTGCTCAAGGATGACTTCGACCTCACCCTCCAGCCCGCCATCGGCACAATGCCGACCATCACCGAGATCGGCATGGCGGCTCTCTTGCCCAAGGCGCATGAATCGGCGAAGGTGGTCTCCGTCGGTAGCGGCAAGCTTGGGCTGGAGGTCGGCGGCAAGATCATCAAGGATCGCAAGGATCGGGTGGCTTTCCTCAAGGAGCACGCCGGGGTGCCGGTGTTCGATTGCAAGCTCGACGACCTGCTACCCAAGCCGAAGCCGAAGGTGAAGGAGGGCATCCAGAACGCCAGGCTGGTCCTCGTGACCTCGCAGGAGATCGACGAGTTCGGCGAGAGTGACACGAAGCTGGCCCGGTTGCAGATGGACAGCATGTTGAATTATTTGAAGCGGGGCGTCCGCATTCTCAGCGACCACGGGGTCAAAACCATCATTCTCGTCGCCGACCACGGGCACCTGTTTGCTGACGAGATCGGCGACGACATGAAGATCGACGCCCCCGGCGGCAAGACAGCGGACCTGCACCGGCGAGTTTGGGTGGGGGAAGGTGGCGCGACTGACAAGTCGTTCCTGCGCTGCCCCCTCTCGTCGCTGGGGATCGACAGCGACTTCGACATCGCGACCCCGTGGAACACCGCTATCTTCAAGGTCGCAGGTGGCAACCTCGCGTATTTCCACGGGGGCTTGTCGCCGCAAGAGTTGATCGTGCCCGTGGTTGTCCTGACCTCGATTGCCAAGTCGGGCGGGACGACCACCGGGATCGCCTGGACTCTCACCCCCGGAACGGCGAAACTGACGACACGTTTCTTTTCCGTGCAGGTCGCCGGAGTACAAAGCGAGTCGAGTCTCTTCGGGTTCGACCCGCCGAAAGTCCGCATCGAAATTCGCGCGAACAAGAAGGTTGTCTCGGTGCCCGTCAGCGCTTCCTACGGCTTCGAGGATGCCACGGGCGAGATGAAGCTGAAGGTCGCCGAGCAGGACGTCAAGCGGATCGAACCGAACACGATGACCCTGATGATCGGTGAGGACATCACACAAAAAACAGTGGGGGTGTTTCTCGTCGACGCCACCACGGGCGCAGAACTGACGGCCCCGCTCACCGTCGATGTCGCCATCTCGATGTGAGGGTGAACGATGCCCGGCTTGGACAAGAAAGCGGCTGCGGTGTTCGCGGGCAAGGTGGTCCGCAAGGATCTCGTTCGCAAGGTGAAGGTCGGGGCGAATGTGCCCGTTTTCGTCCTCGAATACCTGTTAGGCAAGTATTGCGCGACCGACGACCTGGCGGCCATTGACGCTGGGCTCAAGGTGGTGAACACAACCCTTTCGTCGAACTTTGTGCGGCCTGACGAGGCGAACAAGGCGCAGTCGATGGTCAAGGCCAAGGACGGAGGAAAGCACACCTTCATCGACAAGGTGCAGGTCCGATACATCTCCGAAGATGACAAACACTGGGCGGAACTAAAGAACTTCGGCCACAAGAATGTCCATGTCCCCGAGCATTACCTCCGGGAATTCGACCGGCTTCTCATGGGCGGGATCTGGGCACAGGTGGAGATTCGCCACCAGTACGACGAGGAGGCGAAAGGGAAGCGGAGCCCGTTCTGGATCGAGAGCCTGAAGCCGATCCAACTGGCGACGTTCGACCTGGACGAGTATCGGGAGGCCCGTCGTCAGTTCACGACCGACGAGTGGATTGACCTGCTCCTCCGCACGATCGGGATGGAGCCCTCCCACTTCAACCGGCGGGTCAAACTGCTCTTCCTCGTGCGGCTGATCCCGCTGTGTGAGCAGAACTACAACTTGGTCGAGCTTGGTCCCCGGGGGACTGGGAAGAGCTACGGCTATCAGGAACTCTCCCCCTACACCATCCTGCTAACCGGCCCAACAACCGTCGCCAACCTCTTCTACAACATGGCGAGCGGGAAAATGGGGCTGGTCGGGATCTGGGACGCGATCGGGTTTGACGAGGTGGCCGACCTCCAGAAGATGCCGAAGGAGGTCGTGACCACGCTCAAAACGTACTGCGAATCGGGGACGTTCGCACGCGGCAAGGACTCGCTCTCGGGGATGGCATCCATCGCGATGTTCGGGAACACCAACCAACCGGTTGAGGTGATGGTCCGCTCAAGCCACCTTTTCATGCCGATGCCAGAGGTGATCCGGGAGGACATGGCTTTCCTCGACCGCATCCATTTCTACATCCCCGGCTGGGAAGTCCCGAAGATGCGAGTTGAGTTTTTCACCGATCACTACGGGTTCGTGGTGGACTACCTCGCCGAGGCCCTCCGGGAACTGAGGAAGCACAACTTTACCGAAACCCTCGACCGCCACTTCACCCTCGGATCGCATCTCAACGCCCGAGACGTGAAGGCGGTGCGGAAGACGGTGTCCGGGCTGGTGAAGCTCCTCTACCCGGACGGGACAATGACCCGTGCCGAGCTACTGGAGGTGGCCGAACTGGCGGTCGAGGGTCGCCGTCGGGTGAAAGAGCAACTCAAGAAGATGGGTTCATTCGAGTACCACCAGACCAGCTTCTCGTTGATCGACAACGAGACCCGAGAGGAGACGTTCGTCGGGGTGCCCGAGCAAGGCGGGCGGGACACGATTTCGACCGACCCACTGGCCCCGGGGTCGGTGTACACCGCATCGGTGGACGACCAGGGGAAGGTCGGCCTGTACCGGGTGGAAGTAGGCTGCTCCCCGGGCACTGGCAAGCTGAAGATCGCTGGCGGGGTCGAAGGGCCAATGAAGGAGTCGATACTTCGGGCTTTCGCCTATCTGATGGGTCAGAAGGTCAAGATCGGGATGGGCCAGCAGGTGGACGCCACCGACTTTCACATCGAGGCCATCGACCTACTGAGCAACCATGTGCCATGCGAGGCCGGGATTGCCCTGGTGGTTGCCGTGTACTCGGCAGTGAAGCGACAGTCGGTGCAAGCAGGGCTTGTCATCCTCGGCGACCTCTCAATTCAGGGCAACATTAAGGCAGTGCGTTCGCTAGCCGAGCCGTTGCAGGTGGCGATGGACAACGGGGCACGCCGGGCCTTGATCCCACTGGAGAATAAGCGGAACTTCCTGGATGTCTCGGGGGACATCGTCGAACGAGTCGACCCGATATTCTTCTCCGATCCGATGACAGCGGCTATGAAGGCCCTGGGGATGACATAACCAGGCAGATCGTTCTCGTTTGAGTTCTTGGGCAGCCACCGAGAAACGGTCCCCACTCTCGATGCCCCGTCTTGCTTGATCTTCGTCCGGTCACCCACGGGCAAAACAGCTTCCCTTGCCCTCGCGGCAGCCGGGATCACCTCTGCGCCCGAGTGAGTGCGATTTCAAGTTGTCACCCCGTCGGCTGTCGATGACTTGCTGGACGTGGGCGCGGGACTCCGCATGTGGTCTCAGACGGGCTGCGGCGCTCACGCCCACTGCGCGAGCATGATCTCGTGGTTCCCCCACAAGGCATCCGCGACCTCCTCGGCGGTCTGGACCATCGTGATCGGCTTGCCGATCTTCGCGGCCAAGCCCCGGGCCTCGTCTGTGGTCAGCGTGCCCTCTTGCTCGGCCAGGCTCGCAGCCAGTTTCAGGGCGAGCTTGCCTGGAAAAGTGCCGTTGAAGAACGCCTCGTCGTGCTTGATCCGTTCCAGAAACAGTCGTTGCCCGGCGGCGTGGACCTGAACGAGATAGCCGTACAACCGACCGGTGTCGTCGAGGTGGGGAGGTGATTGCTCCCACAAGGTGCCGTAGATCCCCCTGGAGGCCAGGTAGATGGCCGCGAGTTCGAGTTGCTCCATTCGGTGGAACCCGAGCACTGCCAGGAGCGCGGCCGCCCGGCCTGCCGTGTCCGGCACCCTGATCTGCACCCACCCGGCGGCATTCGCGATCCTGGTGTGCTCGACATCGTCATTTCTGCCCGCAGCGGCCAACAATAGCGACAGTCGCTCAGAGGGGGAGAGACTCGGGTAGTGTTTGCTCAACTTCGTCGTGCTCATGATATTTTATCCGTTGTTACAATTTACTCAGATAACTTCGAGAACTGCGTCATAGGCTTCGCGGAGATCCTCCGCGATACTTTCAGCCGTCTTGATCTTGGTCACTGATGGGTCGTCCTGTTGGCAGTAAGCCAAGGCGTCGCGTTCCGTGAACGAGTCGGATTCGAGCGAGGTCGCGGCCAACCCCAGGATTCTCTCACCGTGCAGCAGCCGCTCGGCTCCCGTCGGGTCGAGGCCGAGCCGGTCGCAGAATAGCTTGAGCCCGGCTTCGTTGATTTTCACGAGATAGCCCAGGAAGCGCGCAAAGCCGGATCGTTTAGCGACAGACTGTTCCCACCCGGCCCTGGGCATCTGTTCCCAAGCTGCGTCGACCCTCGCCAGTGCCTCCAGGTAGAGGCCCGCGAGTTCCACGCGCTCCAACCGGTGGAGGGCGAGGACATCCTTGAAGGCGACGGCCACCCCGAAAGTATCCGGGACCAAAATCGTCACACTCCTGGAGGCGTTCCTGATCCGTTCCATCTCGACCTCGTCACTGCGAGCAACCGCCGTGAGGAGCAGTGCGAACCGCTCTTCGGGGGTCAACACGGAGTAGTGTTTGCTGAGTCGGGTCGCAGTCACGATCGTTCTCCCTTTTCACGGTTCTTGAGTACAGATTCGAGAGCTTCGATCCGGGCGGCCAGGTTTCCGGCCTCGATTGCTCTCAGGCCCACGCTGGCGAGGTATCCGATCGTTCGGGCACGGTCGGTTGTGCCGAGGGTCGTGTCAGCCTTGACGGCCCCGACCTGTTCCTCAAGAACCTTGACCACATCTGCCGCAGTCCGAAATCGAACTTCGATCGGGATTGCAGGGTGTACGGGGGTTGAACATTGGTCCCCAGCCCGTCGTGTCCGGCGGTAGGTTTTGGCGTACGCTTTCGCCTTTTCGGGATCTGCGTATGGCATCTTCGCTATCCTCCATTCGATCAGGCTGTCACTCGCGTGGCTGGCGAGCAGTGAGCGACTTCATTCTCGCTTATACACCTTCCACCACCCTGGGCGGGAACTTATCCGCTGCGTTAACGATCACATCCGGTTGGGCTACGATGGCGCGGGAGGGGGTCACCCCCACCGTAGCGAACCAGGCCAATACCCCGCCGTCCATGCTGGTTTCTGGCAAAACCACCAGCGTAGCCGTTGGCTGAGCGATGTCATCGAGGTCACCTTGTCAGGATGTACCAACCGTCGGAATGGTGGTCCGGGGGGTGACGGTCGAAAGCCACAGGTCTCGCCTCCGCATTGCCCCAACAGGATTATCGCGGCTACACCCGGCTCGATTTGGAGGACGCGAACGCCTTGCTGGACACGCCCACCTGACCCTCTCCGGTGACTCGTAGAGCCTCCCCATCGCGATCAAAAGACTTGCGAGTGGTCGCGAAGTTACCCCTCTCACCTCTCAGTCGTGCGAATCCTTATTTTCCGCAAATCCGGTTGTGCCACAGGGGAGAGGTGAGGTCGGTATCGGGGTGAGATCACATAGTCTGGAGTTACCGATGATAGACTTCGGCGTCGGGTGTGAACGGGCCGGCCGGCTCCGCCACCTCGTCTGGCTGGTTGGACCCTCTGCTCCTGGGGGTTCATCCGGTCGGAGCCCGACGCACGCCTCGACAGGAGCATGACCATGCCCGACCGGACCCCCCGGCGTCAGCGCTCCCGTACCCCAAAAGCCTCAGATCGAAACGCGATTATTGAAGAGGCTAACAAGGTTGGTCATCACCTCCTTCGCGATCTCGGCCTTATCCAACACGAAGAAGACCCTGCCTCGTTCGCGAATTGTATTGTGTCACTACGCAACCTGCTTCGTGATAAAGAGCAACTCCTTGGTAAAGCCATAGAACTGTGGGTCGATGATTCCCCTCCGCGTTGGGAACCCACCGCGTCAGGGGCGCTGGAAGGAGTGGTGAAAATCGGCCAACGGGTGGTCTGTGCGGCATGTCTAGCATCTTGTGTATTTTGGACCGATCCTCATCTAGAAAGCGGAATTACTGAAGGGTTCTGTGCATCATCTATATTCATACACAAGATTTTAGTCTATTTCGATATGGAAATAGCAAGAGCAGAGTTGACTTGCTCTGCAAAACGTCTGCTGTCCGCTGCTAGCTCCGTCGCGCCATTTCAGTTGCGTGATTTAGACATGGGATGGAAATCATGCATATATAAGTTGATTATTTTATTACCAAATGGATATTCAGAACTATCGAGCGATAAACAGCGAGCTGCTGCGATCCGAGCGCATCCTGGAAATCGTAGCGTTCGGGAGGTAATCGCCAAATCCCCGTGGGACAACCCCCCGAGAGGAGTGCAACCGTGGGGTTCTGCCAGGCGAACGGCGAAGGGCCGTGGCGGGCGGAGCCGGAAGATACCCATTTGGTTCCCCCGGTTGGAGGAGGTGTTGGCTCGGGATCTTTGGCAGGGCTGGCGACAGAAGTACCGCGAACGGGAACTTGATTACAGAATGTTGGCCGCAGAGCTAAACAAGAACTGGGATGGCGACCCTGTTTCCATCGGGGAGATCCAGGAGATCTTCAAGCGGGAGGTGGGTCGGCAGCTTTTGGAGGAGAATCCCAAGCATAAGCGTAAACTCAAAGCCGGTTAGTTTCCGACCGAGATTTTTCCAGATCGATTCCAGCCCCGGTTCTCCGGGGCTGTTTTGTTTCTCCGGTTCCGCCACTTCTCGGGCGGAAACCCCACCCGCCAAGTTTCCGACCGAGGCGACCTGCTGTGATGAGGTGATTCGTGGGCAAATGGCCCCACGGCACACCCCAGGGAGATTAATCACATGCAGCCCACCACCCCACCTACAGCCCCTCTGGAGCCCCGCCCGCCTGGCAAACCGTGGACCTTCCAGGAGGCGGCCGCGTTCCTCAGCGTCAGCGTGAAGCATCTGCGATTTCTCGCGGACACGAACAAGATCGCCTGCATGAAGATCGGTCGCCGCAAACGGCTGATCAGCGATTCTGAAATGAAACGGCTTTGCAAGGAGGGTGTCTGAGATGTCCCCCCCGGATACGACGACCTTCTCCTCTCCAGTGGCCGTGCGCGGCGCCAGGTTGCAAGTATCCGAGGATGGGACGATCGTCCAGCAGGAGACCTTATTGGGGTGGGAAACCCTACCTCAGATCCCGGGCAAATGGGGCAAGGGATATGTCCGGGTCCGTCTACGCGGTGAAAAAGGGAAAACGATCTCCGTTCACAAACTCGTCGCCCTGGCGTTCCACGGTCCCCAGCCACCCGATAAACCTCTCGTGGAGCACCTCGATGGATCTCGCCGGAATAATCATCGCGATAATGTTAAGTGGTCAACTTACTCTGATAATATGCGAACGGCCATTCGCCTTGGCGAGCGTAAACGGAAATATCCAATCATCTTCGATGGTGCAAGCGTTTACGCGATCCGCAAGTCGCGGACATTGGCGGACGTCGAGCAGATCGCCAAAGAATTCAACGCGGGCGAGCAAACCGTCCGAGATCTCCTCGCTCGGAACTCGTGGCGGGGGGTTCGCGACGATCAACCATACCTGTTCTGAACCAGTCTCAAGATTCACCCACGGTAGTGGCCGGGTTCGCTCGGCCGCCCCGTCAGGAGCCCCAGATATGTCAAACGAAACCCAGAGCAAGAAGAAAGCGTTCTACGCCGACAAGACGACGAAGCCGAAAGTGATCTCGTTCGATTCCGCGAATGTGCCCGCCGAACTCCGGGCTCATACTCGGTGGGTAGCGTGGGAATACCGCTGGAAAGAGGACGGAAAGGGTGGCGGAAAGTGGACCAAGCTGCCGCTTTCAGCGAAAACGGGTAAGGTCGCAGACTGCACTCAGGCACGCAATCATGGACCGCCGCACCAAGCTCATAACTGGGTTCTCGCGAACAAAGCGGACGGTGTCGGATTCGTGCTTGGCGACGGTTACTTCGGCATCGACCTTGACGACCACCGCGATCCCGACACGGCCGAACTGACCCCGTTCGCCCAGAAGGTGCTGGGGCTTTTCCCCAGCTACGCAGAGGTTAGCCCAAGCGGGACCGGGATCAAAATCTTCGGCAGGGGCAAGCTACCGGCCGGTTGCCCGAAGCAGAACAAATCCCTTGGCGTGGAGGTGTACGACGGCGGACGATACTTTACGGTCACGGGGAACGTGATCCCAGGTGGTCCGACCGAGATACAGAACCTCCAACCAGCGATCGACCAGCACCTCGGCGAATTGCTTGGGATCGGCCCTGAACCCAAGAATGCGCTCACCTCGGCTCTCGGTGATCAGGGGCATCGAGAAACACCAAGGCCCTCGGCAAACGGGACCACCCCCACCGTTGATGATGTCGAGCGTCGGGTTCGTAGTCATGCCGAGGGGCAACGCCTGATGGATGGCGACACCACCGCCCACGGTAACGACGAGAGTGCGGCCGACCTCGCACTGTGCAACTTGATCGTGTTCTACACCGGGGACAACCCTAGCTTGGTCGACGAGGTATTCCGGCGGTCGCGACTGATGCGGTCGAAGTGGTGCGAGAAACACGCTCAGGATGGGCGGACTTACGGCGATTTGACTGTCGGCAAGGCGATCGCTGGGAAGTCGCAGTTCTACGACTGGTCAAAGCCGTCCCGCATCAGCATCGAGGCTAGCGAGAATGCTGGACCGGACCCGCCCACCCTCCTCCAAGTGATCGAACCCCCGTGGCCGCAGATGGCCCCGGCAGCGTATCACGGGCTCGCGGGTGAATTCGTCGGTCTAATCAAGGATCAGACCGAAGCAGATCCAGTCGCACTCCTGGTGCAATTTCTGGTTATGTTCGGCAGTGCCGCCGGGCGGAACGCATTCGCCCGCGTCGAGCGGACTTTGCACTACCTGAACGAGTTCGTGGTTCTCGTCGGGCAGAGCGCGAAGGGAAGAAAGGGTACGAGCGAGGCATGGCCGACCGATCTGATGAAAGTGGCAGATCCGGAATGGGAGTCACGATGCCGCGTGGGAAAACTGGCATCGGGCGAGGCGTTAACTTCTGCGATCCGTGATCCGACTTTCAGGTGCGTCGAGGGAGTGGCGACCTGCACAGACGATGGGGTTCCCGACAAGCGGTTGCTGATCACCGAGGGTGAGTTCAGCGTGATCCTGAAGATCGCTGCAAAAGATTCAAACACCTTGTCGGATTTAATGCGAGATGCATGGGACGCCAAGGATTTGCAGAACAAGAGCAAGATAAATGCGTGTAAGGCGACCAATCCTCATGTCAGCGCACTCGCCCACACAAACGAAAGCGATTTGAAAATGCTATTGACCGAGAACGCGATGTGCAACGGGTTTGCCAACCGGTTCCTGTTCTTCGCCGTCCGTCGATCGCAGGAATTGCCGTTCGGCGGCAACGTGGACGAGCGTGCGTTCGAGAAGTTGGCCGAACGGGTGAAGAATCGGCTGGAGTTCGCTCGGCAAGCCGGGCAAATCAACTGGAGCATGGAAGCCGCCAAGGTCTGGATACGCGAGTACACGGGCCTCACGCGGGAGCGATACGGGCTGGCAGGAAGCCTGACGAGCCGGGCTGAAGCGCACACCCTCCGACTCGCCATGCTTTATGCAGTTCTCGACGGTTCGAACGTGATCGAGGTGCCGCACCTGGAGGCTGGACTTGCAGTGTGGCATCACGCTGAACTGACCGCCTACCGGCTGTTTGGTGGGCTCACTGGCGACCCACTGGCCGACGACATTCTGCGAATGCTCCGCAAGAGCCCGACCGGCAAACGACGGTGGGATATTCATCAGGGGTGCGGGAAGAATATTCCTTCCACGCGGATCGAGGAGGCCCTCGCTACCCTACACGGGCAGAATCAGGTGCGGTCCGAGAAGCAGAAAACAGGGGGGCGGGACGCCGAGGTCTGGGTCGCAGTCACGCAGTAGGAGGTAGGAGGTATCGGAGGAAAGGGAGAAAAAGGGTCGATACCTCCCTTATCTCACTTACCTCCTACCTCCCCGAATGGGTACGATCATTATCCCGGCCAACGGCCGGCTTACGAGGATACAGGCCATGAACCTATTCAAAAAGACCTGGAGCATCTGGACAATCGACGGGAAACGGGTGCCGAAGGGAACGCCCGGGGCGACCCTCACCCGTAACACTTCCAAAAAGTGGCACGTCAGCATCGATAAGAAGCACATCCCGTTACACGGAGACAAGAAGGTCGCCCGGGAGATGGCCGCACAACTTCTGGGGAAGAAAGCGGCCGGCACTTTGGGAGTAGTGGTGTCTGACAAGGATGACGACCGCCGCAAACCGCTCGCCCCGCTAACCGAGGAATGGGGGAGCGCAGTCGGGTTGAAAGGCACCTCGGCGGATCAAGTAGCGTTGTTACTGACCCGGGTCCGAAAGGTGATTGATGAGTGCGGGTTCGTGAAGGCTCGGGACATGAACGGCGAGACGGCATACAAGTTCGTCGGCGGGTTGGACAAGAGCGCCCAGACTCGGAACTTCTACCTCTCCGCCTTGAAGCAGTTCGCCCGGTGGTTGGTCAAGAAGAAGGTGCTCTCAGAGAACCCCTTCGAGGATCTGGAGCCCTGGGACGTGAAGAAGGATCGGCGTCACGACCGCCGCGAATTGGCGGTTGAGGAACTGGTGGCGGTGATCTCGACCACAGAGGAGGGGAACGTCACCCGCGCAAAAATGTCCGGGATCGACCGGGCAATGCTGTATCGAACGGCCGTTTTCACGGGTTTGCGGTCTGCCGAACTGGGGAGCCTGACGCCCGAGAATTTCGACCTGGAGAACGCCGAGGTCATGCTCACGGGCAAGTTCACGAAGAACGGCGATCCTGCCCGACAACCGCTTCCACCGACGCTGGTCCCACTGCTGCGGGACTGGCTCAAGGCCCGCCCTGTAGATCAGCCCTGTTGGCCCGGCCCGTGGGCGAAGAACAAGGGAGCGGGGAAGATGCTGAAGAAAGACCTGGAGGCGGCGGGGGTGGCATACGTAAAGAATGGACTATTTGCCGATTTTCATAGCTTACGGCACTCCTACATTTCGACGCTGATCCGGAGTGGTACGAACTTGAAGGTGGCCCAGGTGCTGGCCCGCCACAGCACCATCACATTGACGGCCGACCGCTACGGACATCTTCAGGCCGGGGAGGCGAGAGCCGCGGTCGCGGGGATGAGTTTGCCGAGCGGATGCATGCCGGATGCATGCGAAGAAGCGGAACCCGACGGAGTGCCTGAAATCCAGGGGTTTGATGAGGCGACCACCGGTCTTGAAAACCGGAGACGGGCTTGCCCCGTTCGTGGGTTCGAATCCCACTCCCTCCGCTTTTTTCCTTGGTTTTCGTGCGATTCGTTGAGATTTCAAGGGGTTGCGAATCCGCGACCCCTTCTTCGTTTTCTCGTTCGAGTATGCCAATCGACGCCACCGGAGGACAGGGAGAGACAGCCGCGCGGGCAAACGGCGGGCAAACAAGATTGCCATCCGTACCCGTCGCTCGGGCCATTTCGGACCCGTCGGCTAACCGCCCCGGAAGGAACCGGGGGAGCTTCTCCGCAGCGTCCGCCAGGTCGTTGAGTCGGGGGTGGGAGTAGCGGGCTGTCAGGACCGGGGTCGAGTGGCGGGCCATCGCCTGAGCCGTTCGCAGACTCACCCCGCCCCGATCGAGCAGGGTGATGTAGGTATGCCGGAGGGCGTGGAAATCCGCGTATAGCGGCCCGTCAGGCCCCTCGACCGGGTAGGGGATACTGGCGGCCTCCAGATCGATACGAAGTATCGGCGCGGCCTTTTTCGACGATGCCCACGTCCCCGGCCAGACCGGCTCGCCTGCTGGCTTCCCGGCAAGGTATGGCCTGAGTTCGGCCGCCAGGTCCAACGGGATCGGCTGGGCTGCCGAGGTCCGGTTTTTGGCATCCTCCGCCGACAGCGCGACCACTGGCGTAGTTCCGTCCAGGTTGAAACTCTCTGGGGTGAGGGATGCCAGTTCGCTTGCCCGGAATCCGGTCCCGCACGCCGTTGCGTATAGCATGTACCGATCCCGTCCGGTCAGTTTCTTGAATTGTTGATCGCTCCCGCGTGCGGCGGTCAGCACCCGGGTCAGTTCGTCGGCCGTCAACTCCCGCCGATCATGCCGCCGGTCGAGTTTCACATTGCCCCGTTCCAGGTGGCGGAACGGGTTGTCCGCCGTCCGCCGATCTTTCACCAGCCAGGTAACAAACGCCTTGGCGTTGGCGAGGTAGTGGTTGCTCGTCTGGATCGAAATCCCGCCCTCGGCCCGTGGCTTTTGCCGTTTCTGGGCGAGCCACTCCGACAATCGAGACGCTGACAGGTCCGGGAAGAACAGGAACCCGCAGCCGGTCAGGACCGCATCACACCGGGACTTGACCAGATTCGCGTGATCCTCGGAACACCCTTCCGCCAGCAGACCGCGGTGGTAGTCCTCCAGGTGTTCGGCGAGCGGCTTCCGCTTGTGGTCCCGGTACTGGTCACCGAGCCCGACCGAATCCAGCGCGGCCTCGGACAGATGCCGAGCCAGCATCTGTCTAGACTTCGCCTTGTCGGTGCAGAGCGGGATCGGCCGCCCGTTTACCCGGCCGTACCACTTGGCGGAGAGCACGACCCGCTGAGTTGCCCCGGGTGTTCCGGGCTTCACACGTTTTCCGTCAAGAATCCACTGCGTCGTTTGCTTCTTCGTTACCTCTGGCATGGCGTACCCTCTGGTTGGTTCTCGTGAATGATCCGCCCCGGATCAGCGCTTCCCAGTCTTCCTTCTCGTTGACGCTGGACCAGCCGGTGAGATCGGCCGTAACTCCAGTCCCAGCGCTGCACACAGTTTGGTGGCCGACGACAGCCGAAGATCCCGCTCCCCGGCCACGAACCGATACAGGAGTTCCGGTTTGAGTCCGGCCGCCTTGGCGACCGCGTACAGGGTCCGCCCCTCGCTCTCTGCCTTCGTCAGTGCGTTCTGGATTACCGTCTTGATGTCCACTTCCGCCCCTCATGGTCATGCTTCGATTATACCCTGTTATGGGTATAAAGTCCATGTCAGAATAGGCATATTCTAGCACTGCTCATTTACGATCGAACGGGCTGACAACTGCTCGCCGTTCGAGGTGACAGCGGGGATGGTTGAACGGCCGGGGGGGGGAGTGCGACCTCGTTCAACGTGGACCTCCCGCCTGGCTGAAACATGTCCCCCATCGCCCCCATGTCCCCCTTCGGGGCGTGTCCGGGGGGGCGATGGGGGACATGTTTCAGCCAGCAGCCGGTTTCCGGTCCACCTTCACCACAACCCACCGGTTCGCCCCGTGATCCGGGTTCGCTTTGTCGAGCATCCGGCCGTCGAAATTCCGGCGTTGGAAATGTCGGAACCGATACCCCAACGCTCGTCCATCGAGCTTTCCACAGAGTTCCTCTACTGCGGAACGGAGGTCGTTGTGCCAGGCGGGGAGGGGGTCGGCAGGCTTGCGGATGGTGTCGACGATCTCGGCTGTCGTTACGCCCTTACCGCAGGGGTCCATCTGCTCCAGGGCTATCAGCAGCACGGTCATCGCCGCTGCGTCCCGGTCGGCCGCGATCTGGAGTGCCTGCCGCGTTTCCCCGGGGTCGGGCAGCCCAGCGAACACGATCACTTCCCGGACCACTCCGGACCACTTCTCATACGAACCCCACGGTGGGAGCCCGTGCGTGGGTTTCCCAGCCGCAAACCACCCCCGAAGGATCGTCAGCCCGGCAGAGAGCAGTTTGCCCCGTATCGACTCGACGTGTTGCCGGAGGTCAGGGTATTTGAAGTCGACTCGAAGTTCTGGTCGTGCGTCCGGCGATTCAATACGGGTGTGGCATACCCGGCGGGCGGTGTCAGCATGGAACTGGACGTTGTTTCCCGTCCCATACCAACAGACCTGGAGCGGTCCGCTAAACCCCCGGTTCCCGCCCAGTAGCCGATCCTTCCACCAGTCGGCGGTCAGGGCCGCGTCGAGCACGTCGTTCCCGACCAACCCTGACAGGTTGTCGAGTAGTACGAGCCGCTCCCCTTTGATCGCCAGGGTCGTGATCCGCTTCCGCAACTCCTCCCGATCGGGCGTATACGACATGACCGGGAACCGACGCCCGGTGACAATCAGGGCGATCACATCGGCGAGCAATCCGGCTCCGGCTCCGCGGACGTTCTTGTCGATCAGATTGAACGGGGCCGGGCCAGTGAACGCGAACCAGGCGAGAGGGGTCAGCAGGGCCGCAAACCATGCCGCCTGGTGTTCCGGCCGCTCGAACGGGAAATCAGAGACCACGTCTTGCAGCTCGGCCACGGCCTGGGCGACATCCTCCTGGGTGGGTGTTTCCGGCACGGTAACCGTCAAGTTTGAAGGGAGGCAGATGAGCAACCTGGAACGCCGATCGTACCCGTTCATCGACAGGATTGACCCGTCCCCAAGCAGAACCGGGTGGGTGACCACGGCTTCCAACCGGCGAACAGTTGGCCACTCGCCGCGGGCGTGGACGGCCGCGATACACCACGGCGGCGGGTGTGCCGGCGTTCGTTCCTGGTCTTCCACCTTCACCCATCGAGCACAGCGGGTCAGCCGCTCACGCAAAAGCGGCGGTGAGACTTCGCGAATGACCGGCGAGCCAGCAGGACGACGAATCACTGGCACGGGTTCGGGGTCGACATGCTCCTCGACGACATGAACCAACATCCCGCCCCGCTTGTAGAGGTCGGGTTCGGACCCCAGGGCAGCGGCCGCCTCCCGGTTCACCCGGTGTTCGTCAGTGCCGATGATAATCGTCGGAGCACTTCCGCTCCCGGTATCCCCGTTCGGCTCGCCGGCGGGTGGCATGTCGGCTCCGTACCCGCGGGTACGCAGTTTTGCTGCTGCTGCCTTGTAGTCGCCCATGTGTTCCAGGGTCGCCAGAAGGGCGAACGCTGTGTACGCCGTTCCCTGCTCCAGTGGTGGGGCGTGGTTCGTCCAGGAGTAGAACTTCGGAACCCCGCCCGCCCCGGTGCAGAATCCGAGGGTTCCCGAACACCCGCACGCCTTCCCGGGCCGGGTCCACTCACTCACTCCGTCGCCTCGGTCCCGGGAGAATGACCACCCGTGCCGCTCCAGCACATCCTTGATAGCGGCCGTGCCGCCCCGGTGGTTAAAGTCATCCCCCGGCCGACCGTCGGCCCGACCCTGCTTTGCCCCTGCCGAGGGTGTCGCGTCCGTTGCCCCTGCTGCCATCGCCTCGAACGGGATCAAGTCGGGGCTGTCGCCGGTCAGGCTGAGAACGTGAGCGACTGCCGCTTCACCGTCCAGCCAGTTCGAGCCGTTCCAAACCCGAGGCCAGAAGTCCCGGGTATGATGTCGGCCCACTAGCCGCAGCCAGTTGCCGTACTTGCCCGGCTTCACCACCCGCTGCTTGGGGAACGTCTCCGGCAGCTTGCTGAATCCGAACTTGGCGAACTCTCCGGCGAGCCACCGGGCGAACCCGAACAGAACCGGCCCGGGGATCATCTCCTCCAGGTCGACCCCAAAGAACACGACGTTGTGGAACCCACCCTTGCCGTTGCTTTCGTAGGTCAGCGGGTGGAACCCGAACCCTGACGCCTGGGTGTGGATAGCGATAGCGAACTGCTCGTTTGCCACGGGGTCGGCATCCATTCCTGGGTGAGCGTCGACTTCCACCGCCCCCCACAGGCCTCCGCCACCTGGGGCAAGGGTATGTGCCCCGATGATGTCACCTGTCGCGGTTGCCCGGAAATGCCGTTCGAGCAGGTCGAGCGTGACGCAGTCCGTCCTCGGCCCCTTCGTCAGCATCGTGCGTGGTTCCGTCCCCTGCGGACCGGAGAAGTACCCGCCATATCGGTCGCGTCGGACGAAGTACCGGCGTGCCCACTCGGCAAGCTCAACTGCCCGAGCGTGCCACGGATGTGTAGGGGTCATACTGCACCCCCTTCCTCGTGATCCCGGACCTGTCGGCCGATTGGATCGCGGAGAATTTCGAGAAACTGATGCGAGGCCCGGATATCGGCCTCCCAGTTCCGCCGATGAGTTGATACGATATACATAGGTAACTCCTATGGTAACGGGCGGCGGTAGCTGGGGAGCGCTCCGCCCGTTGCCGTGGGGTGAAAACTCAGGATCGGGATTCCGTCACTTCGCTCGTTGCCGTTTCACCGCGTCGAACGCGGATCGATCGCAACCGACCGACACGAACAACTCCACGTCTGCCAGTCGCCAGACGACTTTGCTGCCACTGCCGACCGTCATCGCATCAGGGAGTTCGCCTGCCGACCGCATCCGGGCAATGTGCCGTTTGGAGCAAGCCAGCAGAGCGGCCAGTCCGGCAGAGTCCACGACCAGCGGCCGAACGGCGGCCGAACGGCGGCCGAACGAACCGCCGCTTCAAACCGAGCCACGATCGCATTCAGGTCGGTCAGGGGTGGAGCAGTTCCCCCGACCGTGGCGTCCTGCGGCTCCACGACGAGAGGGGCAATAGACCCGGAAGCTGGGTCGGTCGGGGGTGGAGCGCAACGGGGGCGGCCGTTCGGGGCCGAGGTGGGAAGTGGGAGAATATCAGCCACCGGACACCCCCTTTCCACCGTTGGGGGAGTCGAGGGGGTCGGCGAATACGACGCGGATACCGACCTCGGCCAGCCAGTCGCGGGCGAGGGATTCGAGCATCCGGTCGCCGGCCTTACGGGCCGCGAGCAACATCACGAACAGGAACGGGGGGTCGTTCGGTCGGGGGTCGCTAGGGGTGTGGGGCATGTCGCCACCTCCTTCACCCCTTCATTGGTCGGTCGGAATTTGGAGCCGACCGAGAACGCCGACGGGCCGGTTTTCCCCTGGAAAACCAGCCCGTTCGCGATTTTCAGATTTTTCTGATCGGTCGGAATCCGCTGCCGACCGGTCGGAATTATTGGCGCGGCTTCCTCTTCCCGCCGTTAAGTGCCCCAGTCCTCGCAACCCGTTCCGCGGCCTGACTTGCCCGGTATACCTTGATCTGGTCCCAGGCTTTCGTTTGTTTGACTGACCCACCTTTCCCACAGCCGAGGTAATCGCCCCACTGACTCGCAGACCAGTAGTAGGAATCGAGGTTTTTCGAGAGCACGTCGAGCATTCGAGCATTGATATTCAGCCCCTTCTTTCCACCGCTAGTTCCGTCCGGAACCAATACCTCTGTTCCGGTCGGGGGATGGTCGGTTTCCACCGGTGAGATTTCGATGACCGCCTCGGTTCGGTCGATCTGCACTGCAAGATCCGAACTAGCCATGATGATGGGAAGCGGATTCAAGGGTGCCGCGGTAAGAGTTGAAGGGATAACGGGGGTGAGTGCTTGAGTCGCGTTCTTGACCTGCCGCTGGACCGCCTCCCGGGCAGTCAAATACCAACTATGGACATGCGCGACCAAGACCGGCAAAGGGGTGCCAGGGTCCACGATATGAGGGTCATAGCTGATCTCCAGGCAAAGTGAGAGCCCGGGGATAACCTCCGGAAAGATTCGCCTGGCCCACGCCTCGGGTGGGGCAGGGGTCTCACGGGGTTGGACCGGGTCGATTTGATAAGCCACCCGTTCGAGCCATGCCCAGTCCGCCTCCGTTGGTTCGTTAAGCAAGAAACTGAGACGATTAAGGAACTGGCCGGCATCTAGCCGTTCAGGGCGTTCTCCATCTGGAAACCAACCAGATTCGGCTCGTAGGAAGAATGCTGGGTGGTGTCTTCGCACCTCCTCAACAGTCGGCAGGTGGGGGAATCCGACTTGGCTCGGGAAAACAGATGCACAGAACGTGCCGGATTGTTCACCGAACCCATTGGCCATGACGTAGCGGAGAGCCGCGACGCCAGCGCGGACGTCCTCGACTGCCGCTGCGACCGCCAGAGTCGGGAGACGGTCGCTTGACCGGATGAAGCCAAGGAACAGGTCTTGAACCCAACGCGAAAGCCAGTTGTCCCATACCGCGTCCGGAATTCGGAATCCCGGGAGACGTGCCCTGAGTGCATCGAACGCCACCCATGAGTCCTGGGCAAGCGCGTCGGCGTCCGCTCGCTTCGCTGGCCACCGTAGGGCGAAGGGGTCATAGGGGCCGGGGTTAAGACGGAAATGGGACGGGAATTGACGAAGAGCGGGTCGTGTACCAGACGGGCCAACAGGAGCTGGATCTACTGGAGGGACGGGTGGGATAGGCATCGTTGTACCCTGAACGAGAACGGCCCGACGGCCGGAGAGGGCACTACCCGGACTCGTCAGGCCGCCAAAACCGGTTAGCCTCCAGACGGCGATTTATGATGACCTGCGAGAACAGGAGAAGCAAGGCAAGTACGCGACCGGTCGAGCGGTCAGCCCTGCCATCGGCTGGGAGAGATCCTCGGGTTCGTGATCGTCTCGAAGAAGGTCGCCCGGAAGGTGCTGAAGAAACACGGGTCGAAGGTCACCGTTCGGGAGGTCGAGGAGTTCGGAATGATGATGATCGAGCCGGTTCCCTTCTGAGCAACCCAACCGCCCGGAGGAATGCTCCCCTGGGCTGAGGTCGTGATGGGACCGGCCCAGCCGCTCACCGGTCACGGTTCCCGGTCGAAAGTAGTAACTCAGTCCAGGCGGAAACAGACCCGAAAACCGTACATGTACTCACGGTACGCTGGCCCGCGCCAGCGGCGATACGCGGAGCGGCAGTTAGATGGGTCGTTGAGCCAGCTACCCCCACGCAGGACGCGATATTCGTTAGATTGTACTGACAATTGTTCAGAACTGATTTGCTCCACTTCTGAATACGGCCTGCCCCAATCCTGGCACCACTCCCAGACATTCCCGTGAACGTCGAATAAACCCCATGGGTTCGGCCGGAATGAATTCACATCCGTGGTTTCCCGCCGATTTTTCCCTTCCGGTGACCCGTTCCAGGTGTACTCTCCGTTGTAGTTCGCCAAATCGGGTGTAATGACATCACCGAAGTGGAACTCCGTCGTGGTCCCCGCCCGACACGCATACTCCCACTCCGCTTCCGACGGCAAACCGACCGTCCCGCACCCCTTCAAATGGCCGCTGAGCTTCTGGCAAAATTCCTGGCAGTGTTCCCACGACACATTCTCAACGGGCCGGTTCTTGCCCTTGAAATGGGAGGGCGTCGAGCCGGTCACGGCCTTCCACTGGGCTTGTGTGACCGGGTGAATACCCAGGTAAAATCCCTTCGTCAGTGTCACACAGTGGACCGGTTTCTCGTCGGCGTGCCCCTTCGAGTGATCGCTCCCCATGAGGAACGGCCCGGGTGGGATAAAGGAGAAGGTCATTCCTACACCACCTGGCAGCGTGATGGTTTCTTGTGGTACGCACGGCCGCACACCCTCTGCGATCAGGGCAACGATCCGGGATTGCCACTCGCTACGCTCCGGATGCTGTTCAGGCTCGCAACAGGTCGCCAATAGCTTCCGGTGGAGGCGAAGGAGTTCGGCTCGTCGAGGATCGTCGAACTCTTCCAGCCAGTCTGCCAGTACCAGCCAACGGGTTTCCTCTTGGGGGACCGACACGATCCCCGCCAGCAAGCCCTCCAGAACGCTCATGCCTATGCTCATCTGCCTGTATGTGGATGGATGACGATGGTGCTTTGAAGTGCGTCGGAACGGTCGATCAGGCCGTCCCAAGGGACACCTATTTCAAGTCGGAGGCGCATGAGGGTGGTTCGGCTTGTGCCACCTTGAGCAGTCATGCCTATTACCTCGGCATCGAAGTTACGCACAACTGAGCGGGCAGTGACCTCGGTTGCCAGTGCTCTCCGAAGTCGACAGTGCTCTACTTCCATGCCGAGGTAATACGCAACCCTGACTGATCACCAACAGAGAAGTTACAATTCTTCGATGTCACGTCCGAGTACCTATTGCGAAAGTGCGACTCCTCATCGACTTGGACAGATCTCACGAGCTGTGGCAGCCGAACATTTTTGTTCGGTGCTGAAATGCCGCCAACTCCGAGCAACTCCATCACATCCGGTGTGATTGATTCGGCGTCGTTCAGCAATCACCGCGAAACTTGCCAGTCCAACTTTTCGCCCAATGAGTAAAGGACTCGGGTCCACGAAGATAGTGCAGGAACATTTCCCGCAGTTGCTGGCGACATGACCCACCGAACCGACCGCTTTGATAACCATCCACCGACCAATCCTCCAACTCAAATCTTCCGAAATCCGGATCGTACTTGTAAACGCCCAAGATGCCCTCCACCCAGTCAGGCGACTCTTCTTCGTCAAAGACGCGCAGTTCAATGTGGAGAAAGTTATCGTATGTGCGTGAAAGACGAATGAAATTACCCACGATTGTGTCGCTTTTGAACACGTGGCGAACGTCATCCTCTGTAGGATTCTCCAAGACGCCATCGGTTTCGGTTTCAAGCATCATGGTAGTGCATTCGCGCCTTCCTCGGTCGGGTAAGCGAGCGGCGTTGCCGTCGCCTCCTCCCCTCAGAACTGCCCCCTTTGATAAGCCAATCGTCGAGATACTCCCGTCAAGAGGTCAGGCCGTTCCAGGGACTCGTTTTTCACAAGTATGTGGGCTATGAGAGCGGTTCGGCTCGCCAGGGCACTTGTTCTCGACCTAACCCGGCTCAAAGGGTGCGGCCTCACCATTGGATGCTTCTCTGATCTGCTCAACCCTGGTGTTCCACATTACTTCAAACGACTCGAACGTTTCCATGCTGTACAAACTCCGGGCGTTCAGCAGAACGACCTCGTACTCCGACCGAGCCGGGTCCGTGACTCGGGACGTGTTCCAGACCAGGAAGTCGCAGTTGTCGCCCGTTCCGAATCGCACAGAGCCGCGAAGCCAAGGGCGGACATCGGCGGGTATCGAGAGTGCGTCGAGTTGTGCATCGGTAACCGCTTTCCACCCGGACCACTCCCGCTGAAGGGATACCACATCGCCGGCATTGCCCTTGTGGGGAACGAAAAGCCAGTCGCCGACCAACCGACCGGCACCGCAGGCGTGCGCGAACGACTTCCACGAACAGGGCAACGGCAACCCAACCTCCTCCTCGAATGCCGCCACCGCACGACGCATGGTCTTCTGAGCGGGGGTTGACCAGTGCCCCTGCCGTCGCTTCGCCCACCGGGCTGCGTCCTCGTCCGCCGGTCGCCCTTGGAGGTAGCGCAGCTTCCAGTCGGCGCGTTCGAGTTGTACGAGCCAGTCCCGGTCACACCTCAAGAGCAACTTCCGCTCGCGCGCAGCGAGGGTGGCGCGTTTTGCTTCGGAGAGGTCGGGGAGTGATAGTTGCTGACGAACCCGGATCAACCCGCCGCCGGGGTGGTCGTGTCCGTCGAGCCAGTCAGCGTAGACCAGTCGGGCGGTCGCGTCTTCGGGCCGCTTGAAGATCGCCCCCAGGAACGCCTCGTGCTCATCGATGGCCATCGCCGCTCCATTCGGGAAGCAAGCCTACCTTGCCGAATGCCCGCAGTTCCGGTGTGTGCTCAAGAGACGACCGCACCCCTCGTACGCAATCGCGGCCTGTTTTTGCGGGGGATCGACCCCACCGCGTAGCTGATTGTGATGGGACGACTGCCTCGGCGTCAAGCGAATTGCCGAGGAACTCCGGTCGAGTGGTCAGGCCGTCCCAGGGAGTTCGTTTTTCTCAAATCGGTGGGCCATCAGGGCGGTTCGGCGCTTTGTCAATGCAAACCTGTCACCAGGGTTCCACATCGAGGGCAAGTCTCATCCGGTACCGACCATGTGTCGGAAAGCGTCCCAACTTTGCTGCAGTGCGTGCAGTTCAATTCCGAAAACGAAAGCGCCTCGACGGTTCTCACTTCGCACTTTATCCACTCACCGTAAAGCTTGCCTCGCTCGTTTGCAACCTCCGGATTTACAAACAATGGCTGTTGTTGTGTCGTAAACTCATCCGGCTTTTGGTCTGGAAGAAGCTGTTCACCCCCTCGAGGTCGCACGGCATGATGAACGGAGTGAACTGTGCCACATCCACGACAGACGAGGTACGTTCCGCCCCAGTAACCCTCGTTCGACCAATGATAATGAAACCCCCCGACGCAGTAAAGTAACCAGCATTTCGGACAATGATAATGATAAGGCGGCATCGGATACCTCTTCCGCCGAACGCCTAGAACTTAGGTACGTCTGATCGAGAAGCATCGCACTCCCCGGAAGCAATCGCGGCGGGTCTCTGCTCATCTTGCGTGGGGAACGGTTCAAGGCGATCCGCCAGGCTACGGATTTCCCGAATACGTCGAAGATGCGCCCGGTTGCATATATTTATTCACATAACATACAGAATATTTCATCCCGTCCATCGCGTGATTTTTGTCCTCGATGGGCTCATCCTTCAAAGCCTTGGGGTTCCACACGTAGCTTACGAGTTCTTCCACCAAACATGTCGGGTGGCCGATGTCCTGGAGCGTCCGGTCCGGGTCGTTGTAGAGCGTATTGTGCTTGAAAAGAATCCGCGGTCGGCCGTCCGCGGCGAGATCGAACCGCGCCTGCGTCTCTTCGATCCCCCGTTTGCGCTCCACCTTGTCGGCGAGCCGAAGACGGAGGCCACTCGCCTTCTCGAATATCTCCTTGTACCCCTCGTTACCCGTGTCGTGGTCACAGAGGATCGCCTGGGGCTTCGGTTCTTCCCCTCGTTCTATCCAGCCCCCGGCTTGCTGACCGAGGATGTCTTTACGGAGATGGGTCTGATAGATCTCCCGTATCAAGATCATCCGGCCCTGGGGATCGACCGCCCAGACCGTAAGCGAGGTAGGAGAGGATTTCCCCCAGTCGATACCCCAGACACGGCGCCAGTTGGCGGGGATGGGATAATCGTCGGGGAGCATGTGGCCGGGGTGGATGACTCGGCCAGTCAGGTGGTCGACTTCGGGCTCGGCACGGAAGGCGTAGACGACGCCTTCTGCGGCCGCCCAGATCCCTTCGAGGAAGCGCGTTCGCTGGTGGCCGGTCATTTGCTCTAACCGACCGCGGACGTAGTCTTCCCCTTCGGGGGTCCACTGCCCGGCCGTCCGGTCCCAATACCGCGGGTTATCTTGATGGGTCGTCTGGATCAGCCGACACTTCGGATTCGGCCCCTCGGTCCGCTTCTTGAGCCAGTGGTGCGGGGTCGTCGGGTTGGTATCCGCGATGAGCTGCTGGTAGGGAACGACGTAGTTTCGGCACCGGCCGCCGAGCGTCTCCCAATCAACCTTCTCAAGCTCAATTGCCTCTGGCATGTACACTATATCACATTTGTTTGATAATATCTTATTCGGTTTGTCCATCCCGCCGAGAACGACAATCGAACCGTTCGGGAACCGGTAGCTCTGCCGGGTTCGACGCTGGGGGATAGTACCCGATGCACCGAAGAGAATAGGCGAGCTGTCGCCGAGGACGTTTTGCTCCCAATCGGGGAGAACGGTTTCCGTCAACGATTCCCTGGTCTTCCGGACGATCAGGCAGCGAGCACCATCATATAACCGACATACACAATAAATCTTCAAAAGATTAGACAAAGTTTTGCCCGTTCCGGCCGCGCCTGAGATGACGTACTCCCGGTCACGGCACTTGAACCCTTCGGCGACACCACCCCAGAGCTGGTACTCCGGGTCGTAGATCGAGAAGGGATCAGACGGATTCGGGAGTGGCTTCCCCGCCAATTCGAGGCTGGGGTTTCGAGCCACTACCCTTGCCCTTCGCAGAAGACTGTAGCTTCGTGACATCGACGGCCTTGAGGAGATCGCTGAGGGCCTTCCGGAGTTCCCGCAACTCCCGACGGTCGGAACCCCAGCGTTCGGGGAACTTGCGTTCAAGGAACCATTGAGCGGCCCGGACGTCTTCGGCAGTGGCGGTCATCACCCGGCCGACGCAGAGAATTTCTGCACTCCGTTCGGCCTCCAGGAGCGTGTCCAGGAATTGCTTGTAGATCGGCTCGGGGGTTCTTTTCTTGCCGTTGGCAATCCAGAGGTTGAGAGTCGAGCGGGGGATACCCGCCCACTCGGCTGCGATTTCCCGGTAGTTTCCGCCCTTGATCGCGTTGAAGAACTTCGTCTGAGCTTCGGGTGTGATTGCGGGCGGACGGCCTCGTTTGGCCATAATCAGCCCTCCCCGGCCTTGATCGCGACCCAGGCGGCGAAGTTCATCCACCGCCAGATACAGTCCGCATGGACGAATCCGGCCTGCCGGATCAGGTCTTCGTTCCATGCTGCAGTCACCGGAACGAGAACACCTTCAAGGCTCAACCGCTTCCGTTCGATCTGCTCGGGGGTGTAGCCGTGTTCGGCCTTGAGCCCGAGATACTGGTCGGTCATCACCCGATCGATATCCGCGTCAGCCCCGAGTACCTTTTCGACGAGAAGAAACGCACCGCCCGGGATCAGGTGGCGGTAGACGTCCCGGATGATCCGCTGGCGGTATTCGATTGGCGTGAACTGGAGAGTCAGCACCGAAAGGATTGCCGACGCCCGCACAGGTGGGAACTTCGCCCGGAGATCGCATTCCCGAATCTCAACGATCCCGCTTGAGATCAGACCGGCGAACCGCTCCCGGGCGGCAGCGAGCATTGGGGCTGAGACATCGACCCCGACGTAGCGGTTGAACGCTCCGAACTTTTCAACGAACGGGGCGAGGGCTTCCCCGCGGGAGCAGCCGAGGTCGAGTATGTCCGTCTTCGGTTTGACGAATCGGCAGGCGGTATCGAAGACGGCGGACCGCATCACTTCATACTGCAGAATCGACCGGCGGAGCATGTCGTCGAATGCCGCGGTCACATCGGCATCGAATGCCCACTTCCCGGCCGGTAGCGTCGTGTCGATCACTTCGGCAGTTGGCATAGGATCTTGTCCCGGATAACCTCGGCAATGGCTCGCATCATCACCGGCGGAACCGCCCGGCCGAGTCGTTCCCATTGCTGGGCGTAGGTTCCGGTGAGCAGAAAATCGTCTGGGAAGGCACAGATGCGGCGATTCTCGGCGATAGAGAACTTCCGCCGCTCGGTTGGGTGGGTGACCGAAGCGGTCGACGAATGCCCTCCTTCCGCGGTAACGCTGAAAGACGGGCCATCAGTCGCAGCACGCTTCAAGTTCAGGTAGCGCTCGTTGCTACCCCCAATCGGGGTTTGGCTCCACTGCTTCCCGATCGCGAACCGGCTGATATCCGTCTCCGGTTCTGCCCCCGGGGTCACTTCGACGAGCGATGGCGGATACATCCCGTTACCCGTCTGCGGCCCCGCTCCGATCGCAGGGCTCGGCCGATCGGTCGCCCGAAGGGAGCCACCCCCGAACCCGCCGTTGTCCCCCTGGCGAACAACCCAGGGGAGCGCTTCCCGGACGCTGTACCGGTACGGCAGCGGTTTCGGGAACGCAGGCTTGATGCCGTGAGCGTCTACCAGATCAGCCCGGACCCCGATGAAGATCAACCGTTGGCGCATCTGGGGGACGCCGAGCCATTGACCGTCGAGCAGCTTCGCTTCGACGACGTACCCGCATCCCTTGAGTTCCTTGAGGATCTCCAGGAAGTACCCCTTCGCTGTCCCCTTGACGAGTCCGCTAACGTTCTCGGCGACGAACACCTTCGGCTGGACCAAGCGAAGCAGGCGGGCGAACTCGAAGAAGAGGTCGTCGGTTCGTTGCTTCGTGTCGCTGTACGCCTTGACCTTCCCCCAACCGGCTTCCCGCTTGCCCGCGGTTGAGAACGACGCACACGGGGGCGAACCGTCGAAGAGGTCGAGCTGGCCCGCCTCCATCTGGATCGCCGAGAGGATATCGCCCGGCTGGACTTCCCGGATGTCCCGGGTATCGAGGATCGTCCCTGGGTGATTCGCCCGATACGTCTCCTGAGCGGCGGGGATAAACTCCGACGCCCAGAGAACCCTGAAACCAGCCATCTTGTAGCCGAGGGATGACCCCCCGCAGCCCGAGAAGGTCGAGACGGCGTTGAACCCGTTCCACGGCAGTTCCGCGATCTCGGCCATCGACGGCACGCGGTAGGACGGTTTGTCGGTCGCGGTCGTCATCGGAAGTCCGGGTTGACCCATAATCAAGCTCAACTCGCTGTTCGTATATCGCCTGCCATGTGATAGCACAGCCGGCGCGGGCTCGTTAATCGAGCGTATCCCCTTACTCGTTCCGACCGCTATCGGATTCATGAGTCGGCACCCCCTTCCCACCGCTAAAGCGGTATCCGCACTTCGGGCACTGGTGCTGCGTTTCGATCGTCTCGTCATAGCTACCGAAGTCCGCCGGAGGTTGGGGCGGTTCAACCGGAACGAGTCCAGCATCCGCGGCGAGCTTGGCCAGCATATCCGCGTCGTTTCGATCTCGCAACGGGGATACCGATTCTAAATTCAACCAGCATCGTTGCGGCCTATGGTTTCACTGCCAAGGATTTTTGCCGCGTTCTGGGGGATGGGAAGGGGGAGGGATGGGTAAAGTGGGATAGTCGCGAGAGCGTCGGTCGAGTTGAGCCCGAATCCTGGGTTCACGAGGTTCGACAACCGCCGGACCCCGTGCGCGGTCGTAGGGGCCGAGTTATTCCCCGTCGTCCTGGGCGGCGACGGTCCAGATACGTTTGAAGGGGAGTTCCAAGCAGTTTCAGTACCTGCTCTAACTCCCCGAACACGTCCTTCAACTCGGCCATTGCCTCCGCGGCCAAGTCTTCTGGGTCGGACAACTCGTCCGAGTCCTCTGCCGAGTCCTCTTTCAGCCACTTGAACCCGTCGAGCTTGAACTCTCGCTTCCGCACCTCACCAATCGCAAACGGCATCCACCGCCCTTCGGCCGAATCCTCCGGCCGCCGCTTGCCTTGCCCGATCGGGTCGAGCCCGAAACACGTCTCGAACCCTGCGAAGTGAGCCGGAACGAGAGGGCGGTCTTTCTTGGTGATGCCGGGTACGTTGGTCCGTGCGTCGTAAATCCAAACCGTCTCGGTCGGTTTTCCTTTCGCGAAGAACACGACGTTCGCCTTCACCCCCTGGCTGTACGGTGTGAACGTCCCCCGCGGGAGCCGCAGGACGGTATGCAGGTCGCAGTCTTCGCAGAGGATCTTGAACACCTCCCCGGCCTGATCGGCGAACAGGCAGTTGTCCGGGAGAACGACAGCGGCTCGCCCGCCCGGCCGAAGGATGGTCAGGACATGCTGGAGGAAGTTGAGTTGCTTGTTACTGGTCGAGACGGTGAAGTCTTCCCGCTCCGGGGCCGCGTTCGCCCCCTTGGTGCCGAACGGCGGGTTGGTCAGGATCACATCGAAGTCCCGCCGGCCCGGGGGCTCGTAGATCGTATCGCCGAGGATGATATTCCCGTCGATGTTGTGGAGATAGAGGTTCATCAGGGCCAGCCGTCGCGGCCGGGCCACCAGCTCCTGGCCGAAGTAGGTCTTCGTGCGGAACCGGGTAGCGAGGTCGCGGTCCATCGCGGCTAGTAGGTCGTCAAGCTT
>PLDW01000231.1 GCA_003136315.1 Gemmataceae bacterium
GCATCGTGTCGGGAGAGTCGATCGGCAGGTAGGCGTACCGGGGCTGGTCCGGCCCCAGTTCGCCGTTCACTTCACGCCTAAGACGACTCAACAGTGCCAAGAATACGTGCGATGCGATCTCGCTCGCTTCGATAGGGGATCTAGGAGAACGTATGTTGTGATGGCTGCAAAGAACAGCAAGGCTCTTCCCCACGGCATCTTTGGCCTGAGGCTGTTGGCGCGTTAACATGCCAAGGGTCAGCAGATCCATATGCGCAACTGATTTTCAGCGTGATTTAGCAAGTGAATGATCGGTAGCGGGTGGGTGTGATACCACCCGCTGGCATCTATTGAACGGTGACGGGCGTTATAGCTTCCGCTTTCGTTTTCGCTTGTCGGGGAGAGGTGACCGAGGGGAGGTGGCTCGCGTGATCCACGGCACGGTTAGGATGACCAAAGCGAAGACGGCGGCAGCTCCCTTCCACCGACCGGATACACCCGGCCCACTGATCTCCAGTTCGCCGGTGGTACCGAACAGCAGTAGCACGGCGGCAGCCCCGACGGACATCAGGATGATGCCGTAGGCACGGACGGCAGACGGTAGTGGGGGTGGTGACCCCGGCGGAATTGGTAGGGACACGATCAGGGTACTCCGGACAGGTGAAATACGGGTAGCCGGGACAGCCAACTTCTCCACATGGAGAAGAAATGGTTTGTCTCGGTCACCCGGACGACGGACCACAGCATCGCCTACAGTACCCTGCCGCCAAACGCTCTGCAAGACCCCACCTCTCGACTCTTGGTCGCCCGCAGCAATACATTCCAGAGCCGCCGGTCCGCACAGGATCCTGATCGGCCTGCGGGCAACGCTGTTCTCAACGATGGCAGCTGCGGGTGCTTTGTAGGCGGGTGTATTCGCCAATTGCGGGGATCGGGCAGAGTTGGCACTAAAGACAGCAAACGTTCATCCGTCGATCGACCCCGTTCAGCACAACCTGAGTGGGGGTCGTAACCCCATTTTCGGGGGCCAATCCAAATGCATGTTGGGGGACGTGGAACAGGTATGAGTGGACAAAAGAGAAGGGTCGCGCAGGAGCGNNCGTCTGCGGATTCGAAAGAACACTTGGTGGACATAGTTTGGAGTGATGCCGAGAGCAGCGGCGGCAGCGGCGACGTCACCACCGGCCTCCAAGTAGGCATTGACTATGCGGGCTTCGGCAGGGGTACAATAGGGCATGAGGTTAGCAACCTGTCGGCGGGCCTCTTCCTGGTCCGCTGCTGCGACTTCAACAGGGGTGTTCGGATCGGGTGCCCAACCCAGGTCAAACTCGCCTGTTCGCTTGACTTGGTGCCGCCGTTCCCGGCGCGTTAGATCCCGGACAGCATGTGGTATGAATTGGTACAAGATCCGCATCGTGTCGGGAGAGTCGATCTGCAGGTGGGCGTATAGGGGCTGGTCCGGTCCTAGTTCTCCGTTCACTTCTCGCCTAAGACGACTCAATAGTGCCAAGAATACGTGCGATGTGATCTCGCTCGCTTCGATATGGGATTTAGGAGAGCGACTGTTGTGACGGCTGCAAAGAGCAGCAAGGATCCTCCCCACGGCATCTTTGGCCTGAGGCTGTTGTTGTATCAACATGCCGAGGGTCAGATCTTCCATATGGATCCCTCCCGCAGGGTCCGTTGCTTCTGATGGTCACTCAGGTCTTTTGGATGACAAAAAATCTCCACGACGGCGGGCAGGCCAGTACATACACCTTTCCATCTGGGGCGGGTGCAGGTGGTCTGCATGAGCAAAATGGAATTCACCAGATTGCCCAGATACCCCAGAACTAGCCAAAACAGGCTACTTGGAGACTTTGGGTAGACCGCTCCTCCCGAATGCGTTCATTAATGACTCGAAACTGGTCCTAAGACGACACTCAGCTAGTCATAAATGACGTAACATTCTTAAAATGCAGACGTTACATTGGAGACCAGGGTGCATAGGCAACCCGGCTGCACCCATTGGGGGCAGTTGACCGATGATAAGGACTCACGGACAAAACCCCGGCCACCACCAAGAAACGCTGGAGAATTCCGGGTTGCCAGGGGGTTTCGCCCGTGAGTCCTAACGTAGCTGGAGAGAGGGCAGCAGTATCGGGCATGCCGCAGCTAGCTACTCCATAATCGCAAAGCAGCGAGATGCTGTCAAGAAGGCGTCAATATGACATATTATCAATTGTCATTGATTCGATTTCTTCCGGAGCCCGGAGCGGTTGCTACGCTGATCTCAACTGCCGCGTTCTACTTGCCATTGCACAATAATTGCGCCGAACAAAAACGCCAATTACTATAATTCTCATCTAAGATTATTATTGATAATAATAATAAATATGAATATGATTACCAGTATTATGGCGATGCTCCCCAATTTTCTACGCGACCTCTTGTCGCAGTCTGACGATGGCCCGTTGCTCGAGCACGCCAGAATGGTGGAACTCCAGCACCCGGACCAGGCCCGGTTTATCCGCGTTCAGTGCCAATTGCAGCAACTTGAGGCAGAAATCGAGCAGGCATCCAAACAGGGAAGAGATATTGCTTTGGAAACTGGCCAAATTTACAGCCAACTTCAAGAAGAAGAAAAAGACCTGCTGACGAAACACGAAGCAGAATGGACCGCAGAAATCCGACAGTATCCTGCCGTCAGAAACCCTCGATTCGCCCGTGGATTTCTCGACCACATCACCCTCGACGCCTCCGACCTCGATGCTCACCGCGCAATAGAAGACCTCCCGCACACTGCCCCAACGTTGGGCAGTGTGTCGTTTTACCTACCCCCGGGTGCGAAGGCCCCACCAGATCTCATCGAGCATGTGCTGCGGTACTTGGCCAATAGCGGGGTGGACCGCCTCCGCTTGGAAGGCGAAGGCTGGGGTGACAACGCGATTAGAACGCTCGTCGGGTCCGAGCATGTGCAGAAGTTGAAGTCCCTCTTTCTGAGCGATTGCGGCATCGGGCCAGACGGGGTGAAAGCGATTGTGCAGTCGCCCCAGCTCAACCAACTGGAGACCTTAGACCTGGCTGGCAATTCCCTTTCGGAGAACGGATTCTCCGCCTTGGCGGAATTTTCTCTCGCCCTACCCGCTCTCCGCCACCTCGACCTCAGCAACACCGGAATGCTGAACGAGGAAGCTCAGTCGCTCGCCGGCATCCCTGGGCTCAGTCAGCTCTCCGTCCTTGACATCGGCGATAACCCGTTGTCGACAGACGGAGTATTAGCATTTGTTCAGCCTGGGCGGCTGCCAAATACCCGGATCGATTTCGACTCTGAGGATCTGCCCTATCATGTTCGGGGGACGGTCGAGAGCCGCCTAAACCAGCACAATGGCATCCAAGACCCTTCAGCCAGCGGTCGGAAACGCTGACCCCACCTGCGATTAACTCATCGTCCTGAGCGCTGCCGCTGCGGCGGCCGCAGTGGGCCGGGCAGTCGGTATCTTGGCCAACATGTCATCCAGCAACTGCGACACCAACCGCGGCACACGCGGATTGAGCGACAGAGCCGCCGGGTGGGGTTCATGCACCACGGAATAACTCAAGGTTAAGATCGATGACACATCGAACGGGTGGCGGCCAGTCAGCATCTGGAACAGGACGAGGCCAGCGCTAAACACATCCGTCCGGTCATCGAGTGGCTGGTTCTGGTGCTGCTCCGGGGACATGAATAACGGCGTCCCCATCGCGTTGGACTGAGACGAGAGGAGGTCCGTGGCCGGCCGGGCTAGACCTAAATCGACCACCCGCACTCGGCGAACCCGACCACACGACTGGCATTCCAGGAACAGGTTCGACGGCTTCACATCGCGATGGATGAGGCCTGCGCTGTGGGCCGCGGCCAGTCCCGCCAAGCTCTGTCGGGCAATCTTCACCGCTGGGCGCACTGCCAACCGACGACCGGGCGGCAGCCGGCGGTCAAGGGACTGACCCTGGAGGTACGGCATCACCAGATAGGGTGAGTCCCCCTCATCACCAACCATGTACACTGGTATAAGATGTGGATGCTGTTCGATTGTCGCCATCCCCCGAGCTTCACGGAGGAACCGCTGGCGGCTCACTGGGTCGGCGGCCAGGTGCGGCAGCATCTGTTTGATGGCTACCCAGCGGTGGAGATCCTGATCCCAAGCGCGGTACACGATCCCCATCCCACCGCGACCGATTTCGGCCTCTAATCGGAATGGCCCGATCCGGTCGGGATACACCATCGTGACGGAACTGTTCGACTCACTGGCAGTGATTATCTGGCGAAAAGTTTGGGTTCTCGCGAGCAGCGCTGGGTGTAGCACTCCATCATGGTCCAAGGTCATAAGGGGGGACTCCAGGGCGGAGGCATGCCGTCGATTTTCGGCGGCTTACCTACTCATGGCCGCCCACACCTCCCTTCCATGACACAGAATAGACCTCCGCCTTCACCCACTTCTCCTGCACTGCCGCTGTTTCACCTGTGATGCCACTTCTCGCGTCGGCTGCGAAAAAACCAGTAACTCGCCCTCAGAATCATCCAAACCTGTGTTCCTCACATCGTTGTCGGACACCACGTTTTTCAAGCACAATTCTGCAAATTCAACGGCTTCAGGCCAATGACGATTCCCGGGGACAGATCGGCACTTATCACGAACCAACTCCGCTGCTTGCCCTATATTGAACATCCATTCACCACCGACTATCCGGGCAGGAATCAGCCGAGAAAAGGCTTAAAGACCAACGTGCTTTACCCCAGGATGCGATCCAATCACACCACTCTCTTTTTGAACGCCCATTCACTACCGACCATC
This sequence comes from Gemmataceae bacterium, assembly GCA_003136315.1. Taxonomy (GTDB): domain Bacteria; phylum Planctomycetota; class Planctomycetia; order Gemmatales; family Gemmataceae; genus Urbifossiella. The sequence continues at coordinate 4,794 of PLDW01000231.1, forward strand.
CGGGCAGGAAAGGGCAGTTTCTGCGGGCACCAAGAGCCAGAAATCCCGATCAATCAAGGCTTTACTAACCCCAAATGGGGGTAGAGCGCAGTAAGTATTGGGAGCTACCGACCTTCTGGGCAGGAATCTCCGACTACCTGGGCAGGAAACAGGCGTGAAAATGCTGCAAAAACAAGGGATTTGGCGCGCGCAAATCTCTTAAATATGCTCTTAAATAAAACAACAACAAATCTGGCAGTCAGTTTGTTGTTGCCATTTTATATTGATTATATGAGATAAGACGATTATGCCGAATATCCAGCCCGCCACGACATCAGAGCCAGAGGTACGCCTGGACACGTTCCAGGGGACGGACGAACTCAACATCGCCGAATTTCCCCTCTCCATTCTGGGCGAGCGGCCGGAGGGCGTGAAGACCCTCGAATTTTGCGACATGGTATTCGATAGCGGAGCTGGGAAAGAGGTTACCCGCAAGCTGACCATTACCGGCTCCGATCTTTACGGCCTGCCCGGGCAGGCCGACGAAGACGTGCTCATGGTCATGATGTACCTGACCAATGTGGCAAAGTTCGAGAGCCGAACCGTCACCTTCTCACGCCACCAACTGCTCAAACTGCTGAAATGGAGCGATAAGGGCCAGAACTATGAACGGCTGGAGGAATCGCTGCGCCGCTGGCTCGGCGTCACCTTGTACTACGAGAATGCCTGGTGGGACAAAAAAGCCAAGGCATGGGTCGATCGCGACTTTCATATTCTCAGTAACATGATGATTTACGACCGCAAACGCCGCGGCGATCAGAGCGAGTTGCCCTTGTCATCCTTTACCTGGAACGAAGTCATTTTTGACAGCTTTCTGGCTCGAAACACCAAGGCTCTTGACCTTGACGCCTATTTCAGCCTGAGCCTGGCCCCCGCCAAACGCATGTATCGCTTTCTCGACAAACGCTTCGGGGCGAAGCGGGGCACCACCTGGCGATTCGATCTGCGAGAGTTCGCCTGCGAGCATGTCGGCTTCAGCCGGAATTACGACTCTGCCCAGCTTAAGCGGAAGATGCAGCCGTCGCTTCTGGAGCTGGAGGAACAGGGGTTTCTTGAGCCGCTCCCGGATGAAAAACGCTATCCCAAAGGTGCTCGTCGCGGGCAGTGGTCCATCGTGGTATCCCAGGCGGTGAAGCGGATCGAGGAACAATCCCAACCGGTGCTCGCCCTGCCCCCTGCTCCGTCTCCGTTGGAGGTGAAACTGATCGCCTGTGGTGTAACCGCGGTGGTGGCGGCCGAGTTGGTTGGGCAACATCCAGCCGAGCAGATCGAAACCAAGATGGATGTCCTGTCCTGGCTGATTGAACGCAAAGACAAGAAGGTCACCCGCAGCCCGGCCGGATACCTCGTGAAGTCGATCAAGGATGATTACGCTCTCCCGGCGGGCTATGTCCCGAAGGCCGAGCGGGAGAAGCGACAGCAGGTGGCTGAGGACAGGAAGCGTCAGCAGCAGGAAGCGGAACAGGTCCGCCGTCGCCAGGAAAAGGACGAACGCGCTGCCCAGCGAGCCGAGCGGACACATATCGACCGCTACTTGGGCACGCTGTCGACAGTCGAGCGGAAAGCCCTGGAGGAACGGGCGATCACCGCCGCCGAGCCGGACGAGCAGGAGCGGGCGAAGCCAGGGTTATTTGCCGAGATCATGCGGCGTTTGTTGGTGGACCGCCAGGTGCTCAAAGAGTGCCCGCTGGCTGCCAGCCAGAAAGAAACCGAGCGCCCACCTTCGTCAGGGTCGGTCATTTCGTGAATCGCAGAGCCGACGTCCTTCCTGCCGTCCAGAGGCGGTCAGCGCTCACTCGCTCTTCGGACGGGTGTGGATGGTGGTGACCCGCGTCTCCTGACTCGGCATGGCCGCGGCAACCAGTCGATCTTCTTCCTGAACCCACAACACCCTCTTCCGGACGATCCCGTCGAACAGCGGGCGAAGGTTTCGCCCCTCGATCGTCACCACCAGTCGGTCGAAGTGCAGCGTGATCCCGACCGAAGGGTCGAAGTCGACCTGGGCGAGCCACCCGTAGTCGAGCGCTGTGGCGTTTCCGGTCTTCGCCCGCAACTCGATCATGGGCACGGATGGTCGGACCCCGCGGACGATTGCGTAAGCCTTGTGAGCCAGTACCTCCTCCTCGTCCACTTCGTCGATGCCCGGTTCCCGGTCCGCCGGTTGTACGGCGAGCCGGTCAAGAAAACTCCGCGTGTCGTCCATAAACTCTCCTCTCAGGTTGGTGGTCTGCGTTGAGGTGGGTCCTCGATTGGTGCCACCACGGTCGGGTCAGAATCGCTGCGGCTTGACGGATTCGGTGACCGACCCGGCGCAGCAGATCCCGACGATGGCGGTCGTTGGGTCGAATCGCTCGGGCGGCCAGTTCGCCGGCCGAGACGGGGCGATCGGAGCGGCCAATTGCCGTCCGCACCGCCGCTTTGTCATCCACATACAATCGAGCCCCGTGGCGACCCCGGGAAACTGCGACATAGAACTGCTCCCGTGATGCTGCTGGCCCACTCTCTTGGCTCTGACCGATCAGCACCCGGTCCACTGTTTTGCCCTGGCTGGCGACACTGGTCACCACAAATCCGTGGGCCAGGTGGCCGTAGCCGCGGTCAATCACCCACCCGTTGTCGAGGCGGATGTTGCCCTCGTCGGGGGTGAACCCAGCGACGGTGTAGAGGCTGCCATTGTTCAGCCGGTGCCCGTCCTTTGACGTCCCGTTGTGGGTGATTCGGACTCGATCGCCGGCAACAAGTGGAAGGGTGTCTGCGCGATAGAGCTGGAACCGGCCCGCCAGGTTGAGCGGTAAGTCGCGCTCGGACCCGTCCGCAGCGCGGACCCGAACTCCATTCGCTCCCGCCGAGACGACGGTGAGCCGCTCCCCACGGCGGAATCCAGGAGCGTTCTGGCTGAATTGTGCCACGTCCCCAGGGGTGTACAGTTCCGCCCTGCCCTGCTCTGCCGTAGTGCGATGGAGCGGTACAAGGCGGTCGACATGATGTTCATTGCCGGTGAGTCGACCGGCCCCGCGCAGCGCGGTTCGGATGGCGGCCGTGATGCGGTCACCTTCCGCGTGGGTTGGAGCGACCGCCAACACGTGCTCTCCGGCGGCCGTGTGTCGGGTGTAATCCGCCGCCAAGGCCGCGCTGCGTGCCGCAGCATCGGGGAGTTCCGTCACCCAGCCCATCGCGTTGAGCCGGTCGAACCCCTCGGTGGAGCGGCCGGCGGCCAAGTCCTCAACCGCCCGCTTGTAGCCGTCCCGCTGGCGCTGCACTTCTCGCAATTCGACGGCGGGTAACCCGGCCTGATCTTCGAGGATTCGCAGCGCTGCCCCGCGCTCGACCCCACGATGTTGAGACGTGTCTCCGACCAGAATCACCCGGGCGTTTTGGTTCCGAGCCAGGTCGAACACCGCGGCCAGGGTCCGGGTGCCGATGAGTCCAGCCTCGTCGATGAGCAGCACTTGGTTCGCGATTGCAGCGTGCAATCGGTTGTCCAGGATGAGTCTGGCCACGGTGTCGGCGTCGGCAAAACCCTCTTGTCGGAGCACCCCGCGGCTGGCATCAGCGGTGGGGGCAAATGCGAACACTCGGTGGCCCCTCGCCTCGATCGCTTCGATGGCCTCTTTGAGCAGCGTGCTCTTCCCCACCCCGGCCTTGCCCCGGATTAGCATCACCTGGTCGGGTGATTCCAGCAGATGCTGCACCGCCCGGCGCTGACCGTCGTTCAGAAACTCGCGGCGGAATTCATGGGGGATCCCGCCGCCGAGTGGGTCACTGATGCCCCGCCCGGAACGGGCGAACGCCACCATCCGTTGTTCCTCGGCCAGTACCTCCGGGGTCGTCACCACGGTCCGCCCGCCAATGTCAGCGCGGATCACACCGTGGGCATTGAGGGCGGTTTTCACCTCGGCGGGTGTGACCGCCCCGACCCCGAATCGCAGTGCCTCAGCGAGGAGTTGCTTTTCGGGGACGACCGAGTCACGCACGAAACAATGCGCGATTGCGTATGCGGCGGCCTGGTCGGCCGTCCGTTCAGCCGGGACGGGAGCTGGTTGGCCCAGGGCGCTCGCCCGCAGCGCGGCCAGGGCGTCCCGATCAGCCGGAGCGAGACGGTCACGCCACACGGTCCGCAACTCCTCCGGGGAAAACTGGGTGGCCTTCCCTTCCCGTGTCCGCGCTCCGAGTTGATCGATCGCCGTGGGGTCGGTGATCCCCTTCTCCGCCGCCAGTTTTTCGATCTGGGTGGTGCGGCGGGAGAACGCTCGAATGATCTGTGGCGAGACGCCGGCTACTTCCCACCCCTTGGCGGTGCGCTCGACCGGGTAGCCCAAGTCGGCCACACGCCGTGTCAGGTGACTGTGAAAAATCGCCTCGAAATACGGTGCGTCCCGTTTCAGATCGCGGAACTGACCGGCTTTGAACGACTGCTCGACCGGGTCGAATGTCGCGTTGAAGACGACCGCATGGCAGTGCAGATGCGGGTCCGGAATTCCGTCGACCGGGCGGCTGGTGGTGTGGGTGTAGATCGCCCCGAGGAGATTCCCGGTCTCGCGTTCTTCGTCCCGGCCGCCGCGGCGAACCCGGGTCTTCATTTCGGCCTCGATCGCCATCATGGTGTCGCGGACGGCGGCTTCTACCGCCTCGCGGAGCCGATCGTCGCCGGTGATCGCGTACAGCGCCGACAGGCTTTTCGGCGGGTGGAAATTGAAGTCGTAAGCCACCGTTCGATCAGCCCGAGTGCGGGCGGTGAGCGCTGCGCCGGTAGCTGGGTTGCGGTTGTGGCACAAGGCATCGAAGTCGGTGTTCTCGACCTCGCCGCGCAATCCGAGCTGCTCGGCACCGCGGCCGAACCATACGCCTTGGGACTCCTCGGCGTAGTAGTCGGCGCTGGTGTAGTACGAACGAATCGCCTCGGTGCTGGTGTGTTGGTGAATGCGAAGCATCACCTGTTATTCGCCGACGGTGGTTACTAATTGGTAAATAGTGGAGTTTCAGACATCTTCCCGATGCAGAGCATCGGTGCCGGCGGGCCGGGAAGCCGGTCGTCCGGCGATCCGGGTTGCCGGTGAACCGCAGTGCCGTGCTTCCGGTCGGTGAGTTGGCTGACTGACAGCGTTTCACAAAATGGTTGCCCGAGCCGGCGGACCGTGCTACCGGGTTACCGGTGAATCGTAAACCCGTGCCGCCGGAGTCCCGGATGATCGTGTCCTTCCTCAACCAAAAAGGCGGTGTCGGTAAGACGACGCTCGCTGTCAACGTGGCCGATGCCCTGGTCCGTCGCGGTCTCCGGGTTCTGGTGGTCGATGCCGATCCCCAGGGGTCCGCCCTTGACTGGGCCGCCGCGCGGGAGGGTGAGCCGCTGTTCCCGGTGGTCGGGCTGCCGCGGCCATCCATCCACAAGGATCTGCCGGCCATCGCCGCCGACTACGACGTGGTGGTGATCGACGGCCCTCCTCGGGTGTACGACGTGGCCCGCAGCGCCATCCTGGCCAGTGACCGGGTCTTGATCCCGGTCCAGCCGTCCCCGTATGACGTGTGGGCGGCCAAGGAGGTGGCCGACCTGGTGGCCGAGGCGGCGGTGTACAAGCCGGACCTGATCGGGGCTGCCGCCTTCATCGTCAACAGGCGGATCGCCAACACTGCCATCGGCCGGGATGTGACCGAGGCTCTGGCCGAGTACCCGATCCCGGTTCTGAAGGCGTCGGTGTGCCAGCGGGTGGCGTTTGCCGAGAGTGCGACCCACGGACGGACAGTGTTCGAGCAGGACCCGGACGGATCAGCCGCCCGTGAGGTGCTGGCGGTCGTCGCTGAAGTGTTCGGGGAGGTGGCGTGAAGAAGGTTGGTTTCCGTGGCAAGCCGCCGACCGGAGCGCCCCCGTTGGCCGATGCCTGGGTGGCCGACCGGGAACAACCACCCGCGCCGTCTGAGCCGACCCGGCGGTTCACGTTCGATGTGCCGGTGCCGCTCCACCGGCGGATCAAGGCGGCGTGTGTACAGCAGGACCGGAATATGGCCGACGTGATCCGCCAGCTGCTGGAGAAAGCCTTCCCGCCGGAACCACAGAACTGATCGCGTCGATCAAGGGCGCAGGCGGGGTTGTCCGGTGCGACTTTGACGCCAGGGCAGGGCGATTGCACGCTGCAATCGGAGGCCGTCCGGCCTTCGCTTCTGTGCCACCCGATCATCTTGCCCGGGTCGCTTGCAAGGCCCGATTGCACTTCTCACCGTCATCGTTCCGTCAGGCGTAACACCCGCCGGAAAAATCAAATACGGCCCGATTGCACGCTGCAATCGCTGGCCAGAGTGCCGATTTCGAGGAAGGCGGACACCACTTATGGAGACCCTTGATGCCACCGCTGACAATCTGCGTGATGAGTAGGAAGGGGGGTACAGGGAAGACAACCAATGCACTGAACCTGGCCGGGTCGTTTGTGAACGACGGCCTGCGTGTGGCCTGCCTCGACCTCGATGGTCAGGGCAGCCTCAGCCGTTGTCTGCTTGGCCCCGCCCGTGTCGAGTCGATGCACCCGGCCAACACCACGGCGGGGTTATTCGACCCGAAATATGATCCGACTCCCGATGACCTGATTCAACCGACCCGGTTCGACCGGCTGTTTGTCGTCCCGTCGAGTGACGCGCTGGAGACGTTCAACCGCCCCAGCCCGGCGGAGGCCGGGGAGGCGCAGTTCGTCATCCGCCGATTCCTGGACGAGGCGGCGAACCGGATCGACCTGGCGGTGATCGACACCGGACCGAACACGAGCGGACTGCTCGGGTGGGCAGCGCTGGCGGCCAGTGACTTCGTTCTCACCCCGATTCTCCCCGACCCGTTTGGATCGCACGCCATCATCCACGTCCAGCGCCTGGTGGAGGAGTCGCAGGTCAAGGTGAACCCAAAACTGCGGATCGCCGGCTACCTGCTCAACATGGTTCAGAAGAACGCCGTGCAGCAAGCCTACGAGCAGACCTTGCGGCAGATTCACGGCGGCCAGGTGTTCACTACCGTAGTGCCGCTCCTGGCCCCGTACCGGGAAGCCATCGCCGAACGTGCGCCCGTGACCCTGCTCAAGCCCAAGGTGAAAGCGTCCAAGGTGGTCAAGGCGGTGGCCGAGGAGCTGGAGGCCCGGATCACCGCCGCGATCGGCACCACGAAGAAGGAGGTGGCGTGATGAGCGGCAAGCTGCAAGACTTCCTGACCCGCAACCAGCAGAACCTCCGCGAGGACGCCGGCGAGCGACCAGCGGGCAACGCTCCTCCGGCGGTCAGCAAACTCGATGGCCGAACCCGGATGCAGAACGCGGCGGCGATCGCCGTCGATCGGATCGTTGCGGATGCCCAGACCCGCGAGGCGTTCGACGAGGACGAACTGAAGCGGCTGGCCGACTCGATCCGCCAGGACGGGCAGCTCCAACCGATCCTGGTCCGGTACGATGAGGGCAGGGCGGTCTATGTCATCGTCGCGGGCGAGCGTCGGTGGCGAGCTTGTAAGCTGGCCGGTCTGCCCACCGTGAACGCGGTTGTCGTCGAGAAGACGATGACCGAGGCCGAAATACTGAACGTCCAGATACTAGAGAACGCTCTTCGCCAGGATCTCCGTCCGGTCGAGCAGGCCAAAGCCTTCGCCAAGGCGATGCAGATGAACGGGTGGGACGGCAAGACCCTGGCCGAGCAACTCCACATCAACCCGAGTACGGTCAGCCGGTCGCTCGCTCTACTCAAGTTGCCCGAGGACATGCAGAGGCGGGTGGACGTGGGCGAGGTGCCGCCGACCGTGGCAATCAAGCAGGTGACGAAAGAGACCGGCCGGCGCACCGGAAACACGGCGAGCCGGAAATCCGGGAAGCCGGCCAAGGAGCATACGCTTCGTCTTGCCGGCGGAGTAACGGTGATCGTGAAGGGTCGTCGGGCGCTGTCCGACGAAGAGGTGGCTGCGGCTCTGGAAGAGGCGCTGCGGGGGATTCGCGGCGATATGGGCAAATCCGCCGCGTGAGCTAAACTCAACGTCCAAGGTCTCGCCCAATTGATTGTGAATAGACAGCGAGATGTAAAGCGATATAGTCACGTATAATCGCCTTACTCTTTCGCTAGCTTGTCGCGTTTATTTTCCCATTCCTCCGGCCCGAGCACCCGCAATGGCCCCTCACCAGACAGGATCGTGGCAGATGGGTCGGCGGGTGAGTGTTCATCAGGGGTCATGCCGGTATCGACCTCTAACCGAAGTCGAAGCCGCACATGGTCGTCCGAGGCCGGCTCCGGCAGTGTCCAAAGTCTGGCGGTTCCGTCATTGCTACCAGTGAGAATCTGTACAGGCTCGTTGTCCCCCAGATCTGGTCGGTAAACAATTCGAGTGACAGGCCCCTGGTGATGGAGTATTGCCCCCTGCCATACTCCCACCTCTCCAGTAATAGACCAGACCCGTGCGGTCCCATCCTCGCAGCCAGTCGCCACGGTCTTTCCGTCCGGGCTAAAGGCGACTGTCAGGACCTTACCCTCATGATGGAGGGGGATGCCCCGCTGCTTACCCGTCCGTACATCCCACATTCGGGCGGTATGGTCTGCACCGGCCGTGACAATAATGTCGGGGTCTTTCGGGTGAAAATCTCCGGAGTATACCCGCCCCTGATGACCCGAAAAAGTCTGAAGGCGGTTGCTGTTGCCGTCCCAGACTCCCACCTGGCCTTTGCTGTAGCCGCAGCCGAGAATCCGGCTGCTATAGCGGCTGAACGCCGACCAGCGGACTTCCACATTGTCGTCCAGCGTCATGGCGTTACCAATCTGCTCTCCGCTTGGCACCTTCCACAGCCGGCACCCGGAGCGCCCATTGGTTAATAGCCGGCTGCCGTCAGGGCTAAAACTGACGGTCCAAACCCAGCTGGTATCCTTCGGCCCTTCCCACCCGTGCGTTTCGCCTGTGTGGAGGTCAAGCAGGCGGATCCAATTTCCCCGACCTGAGAAAGCCACGTATCTGTCGTCCAGGCCACCAGCGGTGGCCGAGTAGACCACGTCGAAGTTCTTGAAGTCGGGGGTGATGTGTTGGGCCTCCCCGTCTAAGTTCCAGGTTCGGACGTGCCCATCGTTTCCTGCTCCGAACACCCTGCCCGGCGCAAAACCAACAGCAAGTGCCTCGCCATTTTGATTAAATGTACGAATGAGATCGCCAGTTTTTGACCACAGACGGACTGCTCCTTTTTGCTGCGTCTCGGAGTCGCGGCAACCCGTAATTATGCTGCTCCCGTCCTTACTGTACGCGATGGCAGCTATACCTGCTCCGGGCGGGTGACGCAGGATGGAAACCGTGTCTCTCGGACAGATTCGCCAGATGCGGGCGGCCCCGTCGTTGCCGGCTGTGACCAGGTGTCGGCCGTCCGGGGTAAACGCCACCCCGCGGACATCAGCCAAGTGGTAGAGCGGCTGACCGACGGGGGCACGGAGGCCGACATCCCACACTCGCGCCGTCCCGTCTTCTGCCCCGCTAGCCAGAAGATCACCTCGATAGGCCAATGCCCGCACAGGGAAGCTGTGCTGGAGCGGTACTCCCAGACTACGGCCTGTGTTGGCGTCCCAGAAGCGGATACGGCCGTCTATGCAGCCGGTGATCACGGTGGCTCCGTCGGAGCTGAACACCACGGCGAAGACAGGGCCGGGGTGAGAAATCGTGGCAAATTGTTCGACCCACTTCGCGCCGTCTTGCTCCACGCCCCATACTCGCAATTTGTTGTCCAGATGCCCGCTTGCCGCGAGTCGTGTACCGTCCGGGCTGAACGCAACTGCGTCCACCCTACCAGGGGCGGGAGGGGCATGGACCGGCAGATGGGCGGTGGATAACTCGCGTACTGTGAGCGAGGCAAGTCCTCCAACGGCGATCGCGAATGGGTCTTTACATTGAACGGCCAATGCGAAGGGCTTGCCGTTCATCTGAAACAAGGATTCGGATTCCAGGGTCTTCACGTTAACGCGGTAAACCCATCCGTTGTTTGCTGCGGCCACGATCGATCTGCCGTCTGGTGTGTAGGCCACCGCGGCGAGAGAGCTATCGTTATCGTTACCCTTGCCCAGCGTCTTGGGCCGCGTTTTCCGGTTGATGAGGTCATACAAGTAGACGGTACCGTGCTCATTCACTAGGGCGAATTCCCCTCCGCGTGGTGATGCCGCCGCCGCTCGGAATTGACCATCCCCACTCACCACATCCTCCAACCTGTGGAGAGAGTCGTGGGCGGTTGCGATCTCGGTGCGGAGGGCGTGTCGTTGGTCGGCAGCCTCTGGGTCTGTTAATTCCAGTGCATGGGTCAGGTGAAAGGCGGCGACAGCTGGATTATACCGGGAAAGTGCGAGGGTACCTTGGTCGGTCAGGAGATGGATCTTTCCATTCTTCTCAGCTTCGGTAGCTCGTTCTGCAAGCCTCCAAAACGTAATGGAAATACCGAGCAGGATTACCACAAACGCAACGACCCCCCCCATTCCCATCAACCGTCGCCAGAATAGCTTTGCCTGTTGACGTGCCTGCTTTGCTTGTTGACGTGCCTGCTCTCGCGTATTGCGTAGCAACACGTTATATTCCTCCTCGTCCTCCGTGATGGAGACGGGGGTGATCTCGGGAGCATGTAACGGTGCCCCGCTAGCGTAGACAGCACGCAAATCAGCGGCGAGCTGGGCAGCGCTGGGACGGGCCTCTGGGCGCTTTCTCAGGCAGTGATAACAAATGCGGTTTAGCCGATCGGCCAATTGGTCGCAGTTTTGCTCGGCGTGGAAATAGTGGCCCTCAATCTTTGCCGGTGGCTGCGTTGTTGTATTCTGATCGTGTGGCTCCTGAATTGGAAAGTCGCCGGTAAGCAGCCGATATAAGATGACTCCCAGGGCATAGACATCCATCGGTTCCCGAAGAATGCGGCCCTCTGGAGCGAACTGCTCAGGAGCCATATACGGATCGGTTCCGGCTCGGGACCGCGTTACGTCTCCGGAAACCGCCTCTGAGTTCGGCAGTCGGGCCAGGCCAAAATCGATCAACACCGGGATGTAAAAATCACTGCCAATCTCGCAAGCGCCGGGGCCGATGGGGTCGCAAACCAACAATCGAATGTTTGATAGGCTGAGGTCTCTGTGGACGATCGGATCGCCCGGGGTTGCATGGCACGCATGAACGGCTTCGGCCAAGGTAATGGCAAGACTAATGGCCTGTCTCGAAGGAAGTGAGCCATTGGCGGTGCCGAGCAATTCATTAAGTGAGTACGGTAGTAATTGCATAACTATAACATACATTAAAGCAGTGCTATCATCCATGTCGTAGTAATCTGAGTGATGAACGATATAGACAACATGCCGGCTGGCGATGGCGCCGTTCTCTCCGCTCTGAGCCCTTGCTCGCTGTGGGGCGTCGGCCTCCCGCCGGCACCGATCCAGAAAGCGGGCGTCCTCCCGATGGACGTCCCGTTGCAGTTTCAAAGCGTATTCGGTGTCAACGATTGCCCGGCCGGTGCCAGGAGCGATGCAGCGGACCAAAAAAACATCCCGACTTGCAAGTACCAGTGATGGCGGACTGATGGGCTGGTCACATTCAGAGATGTATCGGCCTCCATCAGGCAGAAGGAATTCGCGAGGCGGCATGAGGTCTCACCTGGTGTCAAGGGGGTGGTCAGCGATCCAGTCGTTGATAGCCTTCTGATACTCGATAATCGCCGGACGCACGACATCCGGAGTCGTTCCGATAAGGGTGGCAACCATGTTTATGCTCAGACACGCATCGTTTGTGAGTGTGAGCCAGTTGGCGCCATGATCTTGGCCGCGCACGGCGTCAGGCCGCCATCGTAGGGCACGGCGTGCACGGTCAGAATTAGTCAACCAAGCAAATTCCCGATTTGCCAGTTCTGTCAAATTTAACAGTCTTATAATTTCGCGGGTAGGCACAAGGTTGCTTGAAGTGAGTATTCCCTGGCAAATCCCCTTACGCGGTCCACGATATAGCCGACCAAAGGCAAGGTAGTAGGATCGCAAGACGGCCGGGTTCGGTGTTGCCGGTAACCACCCTTGTTGCCACATTCGCATTTGGGCTGCATCGCGCACCAAAGCGATCATCCGTGGCCCCAGGATTCCGCAGTGGGTTGGCCAGACTTGATAGTTGATTCGGCGTAGCTCGTCGATCAGAGGAAATTCGAGGGCTGCTTCTATCGTTTGTGTATCTTGAACTTGCCGTGCGGCCGTCGCCAGGCTTCGTTCAACATCATGTTCCGAGAGACTCAAGAGTTGCCCGCACGCCGATGGGTTGCGGCTCAGATACTGCACCAGAAGCCATACCTGTCGCTCAGTCCCCGTCAACTCTCCGCTAGCCCGATGGTACACCCGCCACTGGTGTAGGTTTTCCTGAGCTTGTCGGCCGGGTTTTCCGGGAGATTGATCCATGTGTTGGTAGCGATCGTCAATTCGGTCAGCCAGGTCCTCTAAGCCAATCCGCACGGCGTTTGCGGCCCAGATGGCCTCGGTCTTTTCGTCGGGTGGAGATGGCATCTGTCGCAGAGATGCTTCCAGGTCACCAGCAACAGCGTTGACAACGGCAGTTCCGCTCGGGTTGCTCAAACCAGCGAGCAGTTCGCCGATCTGTCTTTCGGCCAGTTCCCGGAACCCCGTGCCCGCCTGATTGGCTGGTTGGGGAGGGTTCATGATGTACCTCGGCGATGGTGCTTGGGCAACGAGGCTTCCTCCTCGGGCCGAGGAGGAAAGCGTGTAGAATTGCGTTGGCCGGCTGATGCGGCTAATATCCGGCGGCACCGGATGCGAATTATTGCTAGTTGATTGTACTCGGAGGAACAGACGTGGGCAAGCTACGGCCATCCCGATTGGTAACTCCGGCTGCCTTGACCTCCAGGTGGCTCGAACAACTGCCAGTTGAGCACTCCGGGCAGGGGGCAGAGGGCAGTCTTTCGAGAGAAGATAATTTATTCTTTGAAAGAATGAAGATTCTAGGGCAAAATGATGAATTGAATTCTGAGTTAGGACCAGTGGTTGTGCCCCAAGAAGATGAAGAGCAGAGACAGGACCAGGAGGATGCGCTCGCTGCTTATCGAGCGGCGGTGGGAAAAATCGATGGTGACCGCCTGAAACTAGCGGAGGATTTTAGCGGCCCATTCAACGCCTATGCAAAAACATTAAAATCTGATTCATATGAAGATAAACAGGAGTCAGCAAAAATACTAAACGCCGAACTGCGGTTGCGAGCATTTGCTGTGAAATGTCCAAATACTGGCCATGCATCGTTTTTGATAGTGGGCCAGGGACATGAACCCAGTGTCGGGCGGTGGCAATTTGCTCATGCTGAGGGTGGGAAAACCAAGATCACGGCAAGCCGAACTTACCTGCCTGTTTTTGAAATTGTACTGGAAAGCCCAAGCGAGATAGTCCAAGCTGCGTCGATTGTGATGTCAGCGACACAGGATAAGCAGCAGCCCGGAATAGAAGTTCGTTAGGAAAAATTGGGAAATTCCGCAAGTTCCGCAAAAATCCGACTTGAAGTCTCCCCCGCCCACTGTTTAATCTGATTGAACAGTGGGCGGGGGACTTCGCGACTCGGGGCCGCTAAACCCTGGTTGCGATAGCCCGCGGCGGCTGTGCCGATGGGGCCACTGACGATCCCATTTAAGCACTTCTGTACGCGGCAGTCAATCCTTCCTGCTCTTGATGTCGCTTGGTGGCGGGCAGCGTGGCGCTGTTTCCGTCGTCGTGGAAGCTCGCACAAGGCGCGAGCTTCCACGTCATCATGCGGTCATCCCGTGCCATTCCCTGAACCGGCCGTTGGCCGGTCTGTGGCTTCGCTGCGCAGTGGGAACGCCCAGGTGCGGTGTCCGAGCGTCTGGCCAGCCTTGATGGCGGGCCAGTTCGACCATCCGGTGCGCCATTCGAGGCATACCGCACCGGAACCCAAGTGCCTCAACCTATGATCAAGGGGTCGAAATGAAGAAGGCGCATGTGTTCGGTGCAGTGACCTTCGCCCTGCTGATGTCTGTGTCGGTCGCCACTGCAAGTGGTGGCCAGGTGGCCGCCCAGGAGGAGCGGAGCCGCCCGCTCACCCTGGGGACCCGCGACACCCAGGATCAGGTCGTAGCACCAGCGGTGTGGCAGGTTGACCGCCACATCCAATACCAGCCGCCCAGGACGGACCAACAGTCGGTCGGCAACACGTTCACCCGACGCCTGGTCGAAGGTGGGGCGGCCTTCGTGGGGGGGGGGCTGGGGACTGTGTTCGGATTTCTGATCGGTGGTCCACCTGGCGCGGCCCTAGGCGGTATTACCGGCACCGCTGCTGCACTCACGATCGTCGATCACCTGCTCCCCCCGTCCTATCCGAGGGCGCAGAAGCCGTGATTGCGTCTGGAATCGTAGTCCTGAAACGGTCCCGCTTTCTCCTTGCTCTGCTTGTGAATTCCCATGAGCGATGTGCCTTCGTCCTATGGCGGGACCGGTAAAATCTCCGGGCGAAAGGATCGATTCGGGGATCGTCGCTGCCCTCGAAGTGCCCGCCGAAGGTGTCACTCGCACGTCTGATATGCCCGTGGTCCAGCCGCAGTTGGGCGGTTGGACCACACGCTTGGGGTGGTCGCTTCATGCTCCACCCTGGCTTCTCTTCTCACCATGAGGGACTCATGTTCAATATCGCGATTATCGTTTTCGGGGTCACCTTGGGGGTATTGATTCCCGGGGCCACACAAGCCACCGCCGCAACTCCCATGTGCCGGTACCAGGGTAACCAGATCGTCCAAACCGCCGAGGTCGATCCGCCAAATCGGCTCGATCACCTACTGAGACTCGATGGGAACACGGGGGGAAACTTACTGTTTGATCTGCTCGTCCCAAACACACGTGACAGCGCGGGCAGCGTGTTCGGTGCGTTCGTCCGTGGTGGGATCGACTTCTTGTTGGCAGGTCCTACCGGGATAGCGGAGGGTATCCTCAAAGTCGCCGCACTCGTCGAATCGCTGTTCCGATTCCTGTCTCATCCCTGTGCCCCGCCCGGCCAACCGACCCTCAAGAAAAACTGACCATCAAGCCTTTCGGCCGTCCGATGGGCAGTCACCGGGTCGGCGATGGCGCTGATCCGGTGGCTGCATTCCTTCCTTCAACTGACTTTCATGAATGATCAACGACCTTCACTCAGTGGGGCCAACGATCCCTCCAGTCGGAAAGACCCGGTGGGCGACCGCCGCCGTCCTGTTGACCCACCACGGGCCGTATCCCTTCGCACGAAGCGAAATCTGCTGGTGACGGTTAACTGGGAAGGGCAGGAAGTGGACCTGTCCGCAGTCATCAGTGGCCTTGAGCAGTTCCGTCTCGCCGCCCGGGCCGCTCGCCGTAACGGGCTCGACCTTCAGCAGTTCCTTGTCTTCATGCAAGCCCGATCCGAGGCCGACCGGCTGGCCCGTGAAGCACAGGTCGCGAAAGCGGCGTGCGACCAACTACTGAAAAAGCGGGGTGCCAGTCCTGCCGGCAGTTTGCCGAGCCCTTTCAACCAGGAGGTTCAACGTGATGCGGGGTAAGCCGGTGCAACTCGCCGTGGCTCGCGCTGTCGGGCGGTAACTCATATCGTCAACGACCATCCCGTGCCCGCCAGAGCGCGGGGTGGCTCCTCCCTCTCAATGCACTGCGAAATCACCCAAAGAGGCTGTCATGTCCGCACCACCCAGTCCGGGAATGTTTTACCAACCGCCACCTGACCACCCGTCCCCGCTCCGACGTAGTGGCCGTGGACGGGTCCTGTTCTTGGCCTTGTGTCTCGCCGGCTTCGTTGCCTGGCGGTCCGGGGTTCTCAACTCCGCACTGCCATTGGCACAAAACCCTACGTCTTGGTCGGCGGGAACGTGGTACGAGGTGACCGGCCAGCCGACTCCACGGCTGGAACTCCACCTGGGATTCCGGGGAGTGTCCGGCCAACTTGTCGTTACGCACCCCGCTGGTGGGTATCACATTGGGCTGCCCGTAGTCGATCCGCACGAGGATGGCACCAGCCTGTTGTTCACCATCGGTCACCACTCTCCGCCGGGACAGTTCCCGCCATCGTGGTCGCAGTACCTGCTGGTCAGCACTGGCCCGAACACCGCGACGCTCTACCGCCTCAGGCCGCTTCCGTTCGGCACAGTCCCGCCCGGTGCGGTCGTGTTTCCCGACCGCCCGGACCAATTCCACGAGACAGTGGCCCAGCTCGTCAATCACCTGCCGTCACCCATGATGCTACCTCCTCCATCCCCGCCCAGGCCGACGGAGGGGTCGCCACCCCCCGAACCTGACCGGAATCGACAATCACCGGCCCGATTCGCCGGTGTGGATGCCAAAGCGGAAACACCATGATCGAACCCGAAAACCGCCGCACAGCAGCGAGAACGCGACGCGTCCAACCGTGCCGCGGGTCAGTCATGCTCATTACCTGGAGGTCGGTAAGTGCGTTACTTCTTTCGCCTGCTGGCTCGGGGTGTTCGACTGGTCTTGATCTCGATCTGTCTGGTCGGGGCGGTCGTCGGCTTACAGGCCGCCGTCGCGATGCCTGCCTTGGGCCTGCTCGTCCTGGCAGTGGTCGTCTGGCGTGTACTCCGACGGCCGCTGCCGCTCACGGGAGCATTTGGCTATGCCCGATTTGCCGAGTTTCTTGATCTGGTCGTGGCGGGCACCGTGTTGACGCGCTACGGGGTCCTCGTCGGTCGGGCAGGGGGGGCCAGACTACCCTCGCTCGCTACCCGCCTCCGATTGCTGTTCACCTGGCCGTGGGCGTGGTCCCAGGAGGTGTGCTTTCTCGCGGTCGCTCCCTCGCGTGGTCTCCGGCGTGCGTTTGTTCGCCTTCCCGATTTCGTGCATGGCGTGGTGGTCGCTCCCCCGGGTCGCGGGAAGTCCCGGTGTGTTGCGATCCCGGTTCTGCTCGATTACCGAGGGTCGGTGTTTGTGCTCGACATCAAGGGCGAACTATTCAGGATTTGCGCCGGGCACCGGTATCGGCGCTTCGGCCGGCCGGTGTATGTGATCGATCCGTTCGGGATGACCGGTTATCCCAGCGTCTCTGTGAACCCGCTGGACTGGATCGACAGGGACTCCCCGACTGCGTTGGATCACTGTCGGATTTTGGCAGCGGCGATGGTCGTTATCACAGCCCACGAGCAGCACTCTCATTGGCCCGAATCCGCACGAGTGTTCATCACGGCTGCCATTGCCGTTGTGGCTGCTCACGCCCCGTCGCACGAGCGCAATTTGCAAAGCGCCAGAGAAATTTTGACTGATCCAAAGCGGTTCGCTGCAGCAATCAAGATCATGCAAGGCTCCGATGCGTTCGGCGGGATGCTCCGCCGCCTTGGTCACCGCCTCACCCAGTACATCGATCGGGAACTCGGTTCGACCCTGACAACGACCAATCGATTTATGGACTATCTGGACAGCGTTTCGATCGCTGCCGTGACAAGCCAAAGTACGTTCCGATTTGAGGATGTCATCGCCGGGCGGGCCGACCTGTTCGTCGTGGTTCCCCCGGAACAGTTGGTCCCCCAAGCGAATTTTCTCCGGCTGCTGACGACCGGTATGTACCTGGCCCAGACCCGATACGGGACCGAGCAGACCCCGGTGCTGTACGTTCTCGACGAGATTGGCAATCTGGGCGGAAGCCTCGAATCGCTGGAGCACGCGTTGACCATCGGCCGCTCGTTTGGCGTCCGCCTGCTGCTGTTTTTCCAGTCGCTTGGCCAGATCCGGACGGCCTTCCCAGAGAAGGAAGGCATCGTTCTGAGTTGCTTGGATACGCACGTGTATTTCGGTCTCAATGATCACGAAACTGCCGCTTTTGTCTCCTCGCGTTTAGGAAACGCCACTGTCCACACGGTGAACAGCCAGAGCAACGGGGGGCGGTCATACTCCTATCCGCGCGGAGGCGGGCAGGGCGGGGGGTCGAGCAGCTATTCGACCGGCTGGTCGTCCGGAGCCTCGGAGACGGGCCGATCGCTCTTATTTGCCGATGAGATCGCCCGCCTCCCAGACGGGACTGCCATCCTGTTCCACCGGAACCACCTGCCCGCTCTTATCGAACTCGCGCCGCACGACCAGGCCCCGGAACTTTGGGGGAATGGTGGCGAGGTGGGTGGGGCTCGCTGGGTTGCGGCAAAGCTCCTCCAGGTAATCGTTGCAGCCGCCTTGCTGATGCTGGTGGTGTTCGCTGGTCGAGAGTCGCCGGGACGTTGATCGGTGCCGTTTTTTCACCCGAGGGTTTTACCCATGCCGTCCTCTGACCGCCTTACGTTAACCAGTCGTATTGTCCTGATGCTGGGTATTCTAGCAGGTCTGACGGGAATGATCGCGATCAAAGCGATGACCCGACAGCCACTCCCTCTACCTGACCGCCCGCTGGCCGATCTACCTGATCGTCCGCTGGCCGAACCGGTTCCTTTGCCACCCCCACCAGCCCCGGTGTTGCCCCCTCCGATCGACAAACAAGCCGTCCGTGCGCGGGCGATGTCTGCCGCGATTGCACGCTGCAATCAGGCTGATGGGGAGTTTGCTGGCGCGGCCAATCGGCTTGCCGACATCCAGCTGGGAGCCATCGATACGTTCTTCGCGGAACGTCAGCCTGGCACCCGCATGTTTGCCGAACGACTGCTGTCCCTCCGCGGCAAGTGGGTCTTCATTCGCGGGCAGGTGTCGAAGGCCGCGGAGGACGAACACTACCGATTCATCCGGGCCGAGTTTGAAAAGTACGTGTTTACCGCGGCAGACTTGCGCGAGGTCGTGGCCCGAGCGGTTTCGGGGTACGTGGCCGAGCTTCAGGGGCTGGAGAACCAACTGCTCATCCAGCTTCGTGTTGACCTGAGCCAGTCCGACCTGGCTGCGGCCGAGGTCATCCCGGCCATCGGGTCTCAAGACCGATTCGATGCGGAATATCATCGGGTCGCCGCGCTGGTCACCCCGCTCGTCGCCGAAGACCTGAAAGCGGACGTGGCCCGCGAACTGGCATCGTTCATCGCAGGGGACATTGCCGCCCGGGTTGCCATCAAGGTTCTCACCGCCGTCGCCGCCAAGATTGGGGCCTCGGCGGGCATTCTGTCGGCCGGCGCGGCGTCTTCCTGGGCCACGTTCGGCGTTGGGATCGTCGCCGCGATCGTCGCCGACCTGGTGCTGGACAAGCTCCTGAAGGGGGCCGGGCACGACCCTGTCGGGGCGGTAGCGGAGCGAGTGAACGCCACCCTGGCCGGCATACGGGACAGCATCAAGGATGGGCTGGCCGAGGCGAAAGCCGACTGGGTGGAACTGAGCGGGTTGGCGACAGGCGACCCGGATCCAGAGGTCCGCCTCGCAGCCGCAACCGCGGCCGATTCGATCACGCGGAGCGGGAACCTCGGCCTGCGGAGGGAACTGCTCCAACTCCACGAACGCCGTGCCGCCGTTCGCCGTGAGGCAGTCAAGCGGCTCATTCTCACCGAGGAGGACAATCCGTGAATCGCAAAACGCGCATCTTGGCCGTCGTCCTATTGGCTGTCACGGTCGGGTGTGGCAAGTCACCCGATCCACCGCCAGCACAGTACCAGCACTCCCTGAAAGCACCCAGTCGGGACGGGCGCATTCAGGCTGTCCGGGAACGGCAGCAGAAATACGGGGTGCAGCCATGAACACCCGGTCGATTGTGTTCTTGGCGGTCACGATCCTGTGCCTCTTCGCTGCGACCCCCGCGTGGGCCGGTTCCAAATCGAAAGCAGCGCAGGAGGCTGCGGAATACCTGTTCAAACAAGGCAGCAAGGAGGTGGTTGAACACGGCGTCGAAGCGTTCGCCCGGAAAGTCGAGACCATTGCAATGAAGCATGGGGACGATGTGTTCCGTGCGGTCAAGGCGGTCGGTCCGCAGGCTCTGCCGCTGATTGAACGGGCTGGAAGCCACGGTGGACGGGCAGCCAAGATCCTGGCGACGCATGGCGAACACGCAGCCGTTTTGGTAGTCAGCCGACCGAGCGCGATGTCCCTAGTTGCCAAACATGGGGACGTAGCCGCCCTGGCACTGGTCAAACACCCTGGGATTGCCGAACCACTGGTCGAGAAGGCCGGTGGATCGGCCATTGCCGCGCTCACCGCCGTTGGTCCCCAGGCCGGCCGCCGGCTGGCCATTCTTGCCGAGGGAGAAACGGCCCACATCGCCACTCACCCGAAAGTGCTGGAGGTGATCGCCCGGTTCGGCGATCGGGCGATGGATTTTGTCTGGAAACACAAGGGATCGCTGGTCGTTACCGCTGCCCTGGCTGCCTTCGTCGCCGATCCCGAACCCTTCATCACCGGGGGAAGGGACATCACCAAGATTGTTGCCGAGAACGCCGTAAAACCGCTTGCCGAGGCCTCCGGCCGGGCAGCTGAAAACGCTGCCGCGCAGATCGCGCCGGAGGTTGGCAGGAATACGAACTGGACGGTCGTCTTCATCGCCGCTGTGGGCGGTTTGGCGATCGTTGTCGGGCTGCGGATGTGGCTGACCCGCCGCCCGGTTATTCCCTTCCAGCCGCTACCGAGGAGTCCGTCATCATGAACGACGCGCCAGAGCCGAATACTGACCGCCAGCAACCGAGAAAGCTGGGTGAGGACGCCATGTCCGACTGGCTCAAACTGGGCCTGGAGGAATTGCAACAGGCGTTCGCCCCAGAACCCCAGCAGGATTTCCTTGGCCGCCCCTTATCGGCCAACCGGGGCCTCGGCGGATGATAGGCGTTTCCGTCTCTGAAACGTCCACGAAAGCCGACTTGGGCGTGGTTATCCACAGGGGCCGGAGCGGGCGTTCCAAATGGCCAGCGCGAAGGCCCTCCTGTGGGTAACTGCATCCCGCGGGGAATGCACCGAGACATCACCTCTTGTGGGAACCGATGGTTCCCACACCCTCCTTCATGACCCACAACCACCGCCTGGCCGGAGCGGCTCAGGACAACCTCTGGCTCAAGAGGGGGGGTAAGACACGCCCCCTCCTTATCGCCTCTGGCACGCCGTCGCCGTGCCCCCAGCCGATGAGGGGCACGGCGACGGCGGCCGACGGCGACGGAGGGGGCGAAGGGCAGGTTTTGCCCGCAGGCGGGGCCAGTTTCCGCTTGCGCCGCGCTGCAAAATCGCCGACAACATGGCCATCGACTTAGGGGAAAGGAGAGACGATGGGAAAGACCTACACCGGTTACCGGCTGCAAGCCCCTCCCGACGGTTCACTCGGCACCCAGGTCATGGTCCACGAGGAAGGCCACGAGCCCCGGCCAATCGATCTGCGTCTCGACCTCCGTGGTCATAGTCCGACGGGCGCGGAGTGGGGGTATGCCGGATCAGGACCGGCCCAGTTGGCCCTGGCCCTCTGTGCCGACGTCTTGGGCGACGACGATCGCGCTCAAGACGTCTACCAGAAACTCAAGTTCAAGCTGGTCGGTCGGTTGCCGAAAGACGGCTGGTCGTTGACCGAAGACCAACTCCGCCAGGCGATCGCTGACATCGAGCAGGAGCGGGACCACGGTCGATAACCCCGCGGCGTGACGTTGTCTTCCCGTTTGTGGCGGGCACGGAACCGCTTGTCCTGGTCGCCCAGCGCTGGTAGCTTCGCTCCGCACGACCAGGAGCAAGCCCGTGGCCAAGAAGAAACCGCCCTCGAAATCCTCCCCGCCGGCGAAGCGGCCCACAGCACCTGGCGAAGACCGCGGGTATGACGGCCTGCTATCCGGGTTGTCCACCCTGTTGGACGATGCCCGCCGCGGGGCGGCCCGGGCCGTCAACGCAATTCTGACGACTACCTATTGGGAAGTCGGTCGGCGTGTCGTCGAGTTCGAGCAGGGTGGGAAGCCCCGGGCCGGCTACGGCGAGGCCCTGTTGAACCGCCTTGCGGCCGACCTGACCGCAAGGCACGGCCGGGGGTTCTCCCGGCAAAACCTTCAGCAAATGCGGGCTCTCTTCCTTGGCTGGGAGATTCGCCAGACACCGTCTGGCATTTTCCAGGCGAGGGTGAAACAGCCCGGCGAACGGCCACCGCCGACATCCGCGCCGCCCGCAATTCGCGCGTCCGCGACCAGTCCCTTCCCGTTGTCCTGGTCCCACTACGTCCGCCTGTTGTCCGTCGATAATGACCACGCGCGGAATTTCTACGAAGAGGAGGCGATCCGCGGCGGGTGGTCCTCCCGCCAGCTCGGCCGCCAGATCAACTCGATGTTCTACGAGCGGACAGCGTTGTCCCGGAACAAGGCCGCGATGCTCACCAAGGGGCAGGTTCCAAAGCCCGAGGACGCAGTCACCCCGGAGGAGGAAATACGCGATCCGCTGGTCCTTGAATTTCTGAACCTGAAGAATGAGTACAGCGAGAGTGACCTGGAAGAGGCCCTCGTCCACCACCTCGAAAGCTTCCTGCTCGAACTTGGGGGAGATTTTACCTTCGTCGGACGGCAGAAACGGTTGCGGCTCGATGACAAGTGGTTCAAGGTTGACCTGGTGTTCTTCCACCGCGGGTTGCGGTGCCTGGTGATCGTAGATTTAAAAATCGGCGAGTTCAATTATGCCGATGCAGGACAGATGAATATGTACCTGAATTACGCCAAGGCGCATTGGGTGCGGGAGGGGGAAAATCCGCCGGTCGGGCTGATCCTGTGTGCCCAGAAGGGCCACGACGAAGCCCGGTATGCGCTGGAGGGACTCGGGAACAAGGTACTCACTTCCACCTACCGAACGACCCTACCGGACGAGAAGATCCTGATAGCCGAGATGGAACGAACCCGGCGGATGCTCGAACTCCGCCCGGCGGCGGGAGGCAATGAGCCGAAGAAAGAGGAGTAGTGCTGCGTCCAAGGAGTCGATTGTGCAACGGGTCGTTGCACAAATTCAGTGGGGCAGGGCGGTGCGGTGAGGATAAACTTCGACTTGGCTTTCGCACGAACAGGTTTATGCTGGTCCGATGTTCCACATCGGTGACATTTTCGACGGCGGTTGGCCGACCGTCTCCAGGTCCACGGTGGTCGGTGCGCTGCTCGGTACGGCGAGCGCAGTCGTGTGCCTACTAATCTTTATTCCGGAACTTCCTCAAGCTTTTGGCCTGATCCCATGCATCGGATTGACTGTCCCATCGTTGCTCGCGGGAGCCTTCACGGGAGCGATCCTGGGAACCCGATCTTGCCCGGATGGATGGCTGGAATCCCAAACCCGGCCGAAGATCGACCTGCAACCTCGGCTCGACCACGAGGAGCCAGAACTTGCGGTGATGCCGGCCGATCACGAAAACGCACGCACCTTTCAGGATCGCGTGGCCGAATCCAACCGGTCCGGGCATTCGCCAAGGTCCGTCCTCACGCGTCACTGATCGACTCTACAGACCCGGATGTTCCCACAGCCCGCGGCCCTTCCTCCCGGGCGACCCAACCTCTCAAAACAGCGTCCTCTGGACGCCCTTCGGCCTGACCTGGACGCGGAATGATCGTGGAGCTTCCCCGGCCGTCTCCTCCACCACGCGGGGCGTCTCGGCCTCCGGCTTTAATTCCCGGGGTGCCTCCTGCGGTAGCTCCGTCCGCCGGCGGACCTGCTCGGCCCTCGGCTTCTCCCGCACCCGTGCCGGGACCGCTTCGACGCGATGCGACTCCCTGAGCGACTGGATCCGCTCCGCCAGTTCGACGGTGGACGGCTCCCCCTCGGCCGGGGGAGAGGATAATGCCTGCTTCAGCCGGTCGCGAAGGCCGGTCAGCTCGTCCAGATAGCCTGTATGGGCGAAGGGGCGGCCGACCCGGGCCTCGTAGTCATGGAGTTGGCTCCGGGCGATCCCCAGTTCTTTGGCCGTCTCGTCGCAGCGCTCCTCGTAGCCGCCGGCGAGCCGGGCCAGGGCGTTGATCACCGCCCGCGGCCCTTGCGATTCCTTCGAGAGTCCCGTCTTCTGCAAGGACTGGCCTTCGAGATACACGTCCGCCGACCCACCCGGATACCGCTCGATCCCGAAGGCAAGGTCCTGGTGACGGCCGAGTGGGAACCGCCGCGGCCGATCTACCAATTCGGGCAGGGTGTTGAGGGCCTTACCCAGCACCGCCTCCGATCCCGGCTTTCCGCCCACCAGGAACTCGTCGCTGCCTTGAACCGTCGCCCGGTCGGCGGTCAGGGCCGCAAGCCGCTTCTCCAGCCGGTCGATCCGCTCCGGCAACTCGCGCAGGTTCTTCCGGGCCAGGTACTGCTCGTCGGCATGGTTGCGGCGGAGCACCGCCAGGCGCTGCAACTCGGCATCCGCCTCGGCCAGCGTCAGCACGGCCGGGTTACCCGAGGCGATGGCCTTCACCTCGGCGTAGCTCAGCTCCTGGCCGCCCACATCCTCGGCCCGGCGGACCGCCGCCTCCCCGGTCATGACCTGAGAAATAAACCGTGCCTTGGTTTCGAGCGCCTGCCACATGAAGGTGTCGAAGGAACCTGTTGTCACATAACGATAGACGGCGACCTCGGCGTTCTCATTGCCCTGCCGCAAGATCCGCCCGTCCCGCTGTTCGACCTCGGCCGGCTTCCACGGGGCATCCAGGTGATGCATCGCCGCCAGCCGTTTCTGGACGTTGGTTCCGGTGCCCATCTTCGACGTGCTGCCGATCAGGAAGCGGACCGTCCCATTGCGGACCTTCTCGAACAGGGCCTGCTTCTTGGCGTCGCTGTCCGCATCGCCCATCACGGCGATCTGTTCCCGCGGGATTCCCCGCCGGACCAGTTTCTCCACAATCTCGTCGTAGACGCAGTAGCCCCAGGGAGTCGGGTTCACTCCCATGTCGCAAAAAATCATTTGTGTGCTGCGGGTTGCTGCGGTGCGCTGCCAGATGGCCACCGCATTCTCCACCATCGCGTTGACCTTCGAGCCGGGGAAGTCCGTCGCGGACGGGGAGAGCATCCGGGCGTCGAGGGCCAGCTTCCTGCCGTCGGTGGTGATGGAAAGGGCGTTGTCCTCCCTGGGATCCACCTTCTGGGAGCGGATGCGTTCGTAGCGGGCGACCAGCTCCTGCTGGAGCGTGGCCTGCTCGTCCGACATCGCGCAGGCGACGATGTGGGGTTTGCCGCCCTCCAGCTTCGGGCGGGGCAGGTCGAGCATGTCGGCCGTCTGCACGTCGGCGAACGACCGGAACATCTGCTGCAACTCGGGCAGGTTCACAAAGCGGGCGAAGCGGCTACGGGGTTTGAGGGTCTTGCCGTCCGGCGAAATCTCCATCGCCTCGACCACCTCACCGAAGGTCGCAGCCCAGGCGTCGAAATGCTCGATGCCGCGATCGCGAAGGCCCGCCGGGTCGAGGAAGCGAGACATGGTGTACAGCTCGACCAGGGTGTTGGAGATCGGGGTTCCTGTGGCAAAGGTCACGCCACGGCCGGGGTGTCGCTCGTGCAGCCAGCGGCACTTCATGAACAGGTCGAAGGCCCGCTCCGAGCCGCCGGTCTGGATACCCGCGACGCGATCCATCTTCGTCGGCGTCTCCAGGTTCTTGAAGTAATGCGCCTCGTCGATGAAGAGATGGTCGACCCCCAGCTCGTCGAACACCAGGCCGTCATCCTTCTTGTCCTGGGCGAGCAGTTCTTTGAGCCGGGCCTGGCGGGCGGCTTTCTGCTTTTCGATGGTCTTGATGATGTTCCGCCCCGCGCGGGAGCTGTTATCCGTCGCCCGGTCGCACAGGAGCTGGTCGTACTCGGCGATCTGCTCGCGGAGGAACTTCTCCTGGTAGTCCCGGGACATCCCGATTCTTTCGAAGCTCGAATGAGTGGCAATGACGGCGTCCCACTCGCCCGAGGCGATCTTGGCGGTCAGGAACTTGCGGCGATCACGGGTGAAGTCGTCCTTGCCGGCGACGAGGAGTTTGGCGTTCGGGTAGAGTTGCTGGAACTCGCGAGCGAACTGTTCGAGCAAATGGTTGGGGACGACGACGAGCGGCTTGTGGATGAGCCCGGCCTGCTTCATCTTCATGGCGGTGGCCGCCATCGTGAAGCTTTTTCCCGCCCCGACCACATGCGCCAGTAGCGTGTTGCCGCCCGACATGCCGCGCCAGACCGCGTCGGCCTGGTGTGGCCGCAGGGCAATCGCCTGGCTCATCCCCGGAAACGCCAGGTGCGAGCCGTCGAACTGGCGGGGTCGCAAATTGTTGTAAGTATCGTTGTAAAGCCGGACGATTCTCTCGGTTCGATCGGGATCGGAGAAGATCCAGCCCTTGAATTGCTCCTTGATCAGCTTCTGCTTCTCCTTGGCGGCGAGCGTCGCCTCCTGGTTGACGACCCGCTTGTCGGGGTCGGCCGGGTCCGGATCGGTGATCACCGGCGTCTTCATGTTCAGCGCCAGGTCGAGCAGCCAGAGCCCGCTGGCCCGCGGGGTGCCGTAGTCGGACGTGACAGCGACCGACCGCTCGGCCGAATAATCCCCCTCGACACTCCACACCGCGTCCCGCGCCATGTGGGCGATGGTGATCGAAGAAGCCGAAACCTGGAACAGGTGAGCGGCGAAGGCCCGCACATCCGCGACCGGGATCCAGGGTGCCCCGAGGTTGGCGTCGATGTCGCCCGGCAGAACGTCCTCGGGCTGCACGGCCCGCAGGGCATCGGCGTTGCGGGTTGCACCAGCGCGTTCTGCTGCCGCCAGTTTGGCCCGGACGTTGCCCGACAGATACTCGTCGGCTGTCTGCCACTGCTGCGTTTCCGGGTCGCGGTAGATCAGCTCGCCCAGCTCGGTGATGACGGTTTCCTCGGCCCGGCCGTAGAGCCGGGCGATATACCCCAGGTCAACGGCCCCCTTGTGGTCGAGGGAGACGAGCAACCCTTCCTCGGCCGAGGCAACGCTCGTGACGGGTGGGGTGCGGCCGACCACGTCCTTGTGCAGGATCGGGGCTTTCTTCGCCTCGCCTGTGACCTCGTCATACTCCTCCAGCGACATAACCAGCATGGCGTCCGGGTCTTCCCGGAACTTGACCAGGTTCGGCATCCGGCGGATGACCGTGCCGTCGGCGTTGTTGCTGAAGGTGGTTTTGTTGATCGGGCCGAAGGCCGAGAGGAAAGCATCGTAGGCCAGATTCAGCCGCTTGCGGGCCTCCTGGCGGTTGGGCTCGGGCCAGCCCTCGTTCTGCGATTGCAGAACGCGACGCGCCAGGTCCCGCAGGGTGAGCAGGGCACCTATCCGCCGGCCGACCAGCGATCCGTGCGCCCAGAGTTCGGAGCCGCCATAGACCAGGGGGATGGACTGCCCGTCCACGCGGTGGTGGATCCGGCCGTCATGGACGAAGAAACTGCCCTCGGTGATGTGACGCTCGGGCGGAGGTGGAACGAAGGCGGCCGGGGCCTCGGGCCGGAGGCGTGGTTGTCGTGTGGGGAGAGCCGGCAATCGTTCCACCGCCTGGCGAAGCTGCCCGGCCAGGTCGCCGGTCGAGAGAACGCTGTAGCCCTCGCCGTAGAGCGAATCCTTGCTGCTGTAGGTGCCGAGCACCATCTCCGGATGCGTCTGAAAGTAGCGGTTGATGGGGACGGTGACGCCTTCGATCACGACGGGGGTAGTTTGCAACCAGTCCGGGTCGACGTGCCGGGGAGGATCGCCCCGCGACCGCTTCCGCAGGAAGACGATGTCGGTCACCACGGCAGTTCCTTCCCGTTTGAACGCATCTGACGGGAGACGGATGGCCCCGAGGAAATCGGCCCGTTCCGCCAGGTACTCGCGGATGGCCGCATTCTGCTTATCGAGGCTGTAGTGTGAGGTGACCAGCGCCAGCACGCCGCCGGAGGCGAGGGCGTCGACGGACTTGGCGAAGAAATAGTCGTGCAGGGCGAATCGCTGCCCCTGGTGCTCCCGCTTCAGATCAGCGAACGGCACGTTGCCTATGACCGCATCCAGCTCGGGCAGGCGGGTGTCGTGGAAATCCTCGACCCGGATGTCCTGCTCCGGGTGCCGGGCCTTGGCGATCCGGCCGGAGATGCTGTCCTGCTCGATGCCGATGAAGCGTTGGCCCTGGGCTGCGTGGGCGAGGAAGTTGCCCGTCCCGCAACCCGGTTCGAGCACCAGGGCCTCACGGGGCACACCGAGGCGGTTCAGGGCCGCATGCATCGCCTCGATCACGACCGGCGAGGTGTAAAAGGCGTTAAACGTGGTCCGCTTGGCGCTGTCGTACTCTTCTGGCGTGAGCAGGGTCTGGAGTTCCTCGCCGAGCACCTGCCAGGAGGCGTCCTTGTACTTACCCGTCACCGGATTTGGGAAGATCGACAGCGCCACGGCCCCGAAGCCGGGGAAGCGGCCGAGGATTTCGCGTTCGTCTGGCGTCGCCAGCCGGCGTTCCTTCTCGACAAGCTGAAGAGTGCGGATCGCTACCAGAATGTCGCGGGCTTTGGATTTTTCGCCGCTGGAGAGGATCGGCAGGGCAGGGGGAGGCAGCTCAGGTGGGGTGACAGCAGGTGGCGGATCGTCAGCGGGCGGTTCGTCGATAGCCAGGTCGAAGAGGCTGCGGCTTACGCTTCGACCCGGGCGGCTTCCTGGGCGATACGTTCCTCGATCTGGGCCACCGCCAGTTCCATTGCTGCGTCCGGCGGAACGGACCGGCTGAGTTCGAGGTGACTCGCTCTGAGGTCCACCGAGTATCGATCCAGTTCGCGAAGCAGCGTCCGCGACAGGCACAGCCGGCGGTGCAGTGTCGGGTGCGCTTGTAGCAGTTCCAGGACGATCGTCTTGTACATCCGGCGTGTCCTCGACGTCGAACGGCAGGGAAGGGTGCTGGCGCTTCGGTGCCATTCCGTGACATGGTGAAGGGGTTGCGTGCCTCCGAATAGGTAGCCGGAATTGAGCGAACGCGCAAGAGCCAGCAATGGGTCATCGGCGCGTCCTTTCGTCGACCGGGTCCGCCCCCCGGTTGATGACGCTGCTAACTCCCGTGTCTTTAGCGGCTGTTTCGGCCTGTCGCGGGACTGAGCCAGTGGTTGAATCAGCCGATGCCACTTCGTTCCGTCACGTCCGCTGCCTGTCCTGACCGGTTCCGTCTTCCCGACCGACACCTGAGTGCAGGGGTCGTTACCCCTCGGGGTGGCGTTGTCAGGGTTTGGGTCAGCCGGTCTGTTCTCTTCGCGTGGAGCCTGCCACCAACACGGCCTTGATGTGTCACCTTTAAAGCCGCCGCCGGGCCGATCCAGCAGAAAATCGGTTCCCCCGGAGGTCTCCCCCAATTTTCCGCTGGATCGGTTCGCAATCGCAAGCGTTGCCCCGGACTGAGACGGCTTTCCTTGCGGTGCCATCAGGCCGCGATGGTCGTGGCCGGTAACTCGAAGAAGGAGAACAACCATGTCTAACCCCAAGAACAACGACACCGCCCCGAAGGCCCCGTCCCACGTCGCCTATCAGGTGCGAGACCGCGAAGGCCAGAAGGGATTCTGGACCCGCATCGGCAGTGTGTGGCCGCACGCCGACGGCAAGGGCTTCAACATTCAGCTCGATGTTGTCCCGCTCGACGGCCGGATCACCCTCCGCGTCGCCACGGAAAAGAAAGCGTAACGGATCAACCGGGCGGGGCTTCGGCCCCGCCTCTCACACGAAAGGAATCGCATTATGACCACGACACTCGAAATCGACCTCGCCGACATCCTGGAGCAAAAGTACCCGCACGGGTTCCACGCCCCGGCCGACATCGACATTAGCAGCTTCCTGGAATTTGCCGACGACGACTGGTCGCATCAACTGGACGTCGAAGACTTGCTCGCCAAGGATCGGCTCATCGGCATCATCTGGAATGTCCGCCTCGTCCTCGACGAGCGACCGGACCTGACCGACGACCAGGCGTGGACCGTCTTGCAGGCGTGCCAGACCCACTTCGAGGAAGTGGCCGACCCGATGCGGGAAACCGTGCGGCAAATCGCCAACGGCTTGTTCCCAAAACCGACTGGGAAGGCGGCACTCCGCGTCTTACTCGCCCGGATCTCACAACGGATCGAGGCTCTTCCCGAAGACGAAACGACGGACCCGGCTGCCTACGGTTCCATCGGGGCCGCACTCGACACCGTCGAAACTCTCGCGAAGGGAGCATGACCATGACTTCCGCAACCCCCGTGAATCCCTTCTACGCGGCACGTCGTCATCGCATCGCCACGACCCACCACGACAAGCCGGCCGGGCCGGTCTATGCCCGGCTGCCCCAAGCCCCGAGGAACGCGAGCCCGGTCCCGCACCTGACCAGCCTGTACCATTTCGACCGCGCCGGGGAGTACGGCGACCGGAGCTATCCCGGCAACTGTGGCGGGAACCTGATCCGCGACCTGTTGCTCTACTTCCGGCCGGAGGGACCGATATTCGACCCGATGAGCGGCAGCGGGACCTGCCGGGACGTGTGCGACGAACTCGGCCTCCCCTGCGTGTCCGGGGATATCCATCAGGGGTTCGATGCCTGCGACCCGGACGGCTTCCCCACGGAGAAATTTGCCTTCATCTGGGCACATCCGCCCTATTGGCGGCAAAAATCCTACGCCCTCGACCCGCGCGACCTATCCCGCGCTCCGACCCTGGAGGAGTTCCTCAGCCGCTACGGGCAATTCCTCCGCAACTGCGCCGGAGCGCTCACCCCAGGCGGGAAGCTGGCTGTGCTGATGGGTGACTACTGTGACCACGAGGCCGGGTTTCTCCCCCTCGTTTACCACACCAAACGGTTAGCGTTCGAGGCTGGGCTGGTGCAACACTGTACGGACGTTGTGAGGTTTTCGCACGGGGCGAGCAGTTCCAGGAAGGTGTACCGGACGGCGTTTATTCCGGGCCTGCACGACACACTCGTCGTGCTCGAACGCCCTGCTTGACCTTCCTCACCCAGTAGATCAGTCTGCACCATTCATGACTTGGAATCGCTGTCGATCGGGATTGAACAGCTCCGGATTTTCGTTCGCTGCCTCCCTCACCAAACCAAACTTGTCCTCCGAGCAGTAGATTTGTCGACGGCTACCTACAATCTGCATACCGTTGTAGAATCTCACGCCATTCGCATCGAGAGATATGATTCCGCCCTCTTTCACCCGAAGCCGTGGAAGGAAGTACGTCCGTTCGCAGAGAATCAGGACGTACCGCGGGGTCAACGGCAGGAAGATCTCGACACCCAGCGAGGTCAAGCCCGCTCCGCCGCCGAGGAGGGGGTGTTGGACATGCGGATGACGGAAGACAGGAGCATCCGAGGTGTAAAGTGGCTGCGTCGTGTCATTCCTACCGACCAACCAGATATGGCTGTTGAGGGCTCCAACTGCCTGCAAGATGTACTCTGGGCTGAACATTGTCTTCGCATGCACGACAGGCAGGCGATCAACTGGAATCCCAAGGTTGACCGGCTGCACTTCGACCTTCTCGCCTTTGCTCTCGTAGTGCTTCCGAGCGACTTCGTGCATCTGCGTGATCTTTGCGAGGAGGGAGTCCTGAATCTGCGTGTAGGTTTGGCGGAAGGCTAATGTTCGGATATCCTGGAGGGCAATGAACGTTCCAAGAATCGCCCGCCGCTCCTCCTGACGAGGATCGAATCCGCAGTCCCGCTCCACTTCTTCGAGCAGACTATTGATCGCCCCCTGGGCGTCGCCTTCCACCTTTCCGAATGTTTTCTCGACCGCTTGGGCATCGGCCGAGAAGTCCGGAGGGAGGTCGTAGAAGCCGTTCTCACTCGCGATGTTCCGCACAGCGGAAGGGAAGACGCTTTTTTCGGGCTTATCGGAAAACTTGACCTTATCAAAGACAAATATCTTCCCTTCTGCCGAGCAAAACCGTTGCAGATACGATTGTGGGACGTAGTGCTGGTTTTTTACGCGACCCATTCGATTCTCCCGTTCCGAGGCTCGCAGATCCCTTACCTGCCACTGTACCCAAAGACACTGCCCGATGGGTGTGGTTCAGCCACCGCCACCAGCAAGTCGCGATCTGGAAGGCTCCTCGGCTGTCCGCTTTTCGGGAATAGTGTGCAACCAGATCGATTGCTCACCGACGAGTAAGGTGACGGTGGCAATTTCCCGCCGACATCGGAAGCCGACAACCGGGTTCCACACCATTTAGGAGATGTACCGTGCAAGACCAAAATTCCGTGACAGAGCCGCCCGTTCCCACCGTTGCCGTCGACCCGCTCGCCCAGTGGGGTGATACCGCACCGCGGGGTGGGCGGGCGGTGCTGAATCGCCTCCTCAAGGGGGACGGGAAGGTCCCACTGTTCCTCGGCCAGACGTTGATCAAGTCGTTGCGGGATCAAGGATACAACACCACCACGTCCGCCCTCTGCGAATTCGTCGACAACTCGTTCCAATGGGGGGCGGACGAAGTGCGGGTGTACATCGTGCAGGGCAAGCGGGATAAAACGTTCCGCATCTTGGTGGTGGACAACGGGCAGGGAATGCCGTCGGCCGCGCAGCAGGTGGCTATGTCTTTCGGCGGTTCGATGGCATACGAGGCACGAGTCGGCATCTCCCGATTCGGCATGGGAATGAAGACAGCCGGGCTGAGCATATCTCCGACGTTAGACAATTACACTTGGCAGGAACCGCGGGCTTACTACAACGTCACGCTCGACGTGAACGAGATCGGCAAAGATCGGAGCAACCTGCTTGAGGTGCCGACCCCTCAACTGAACGACGACCTGCCATCGGACATCGTGGACATCATTACCCGTCCGACAGCGTGGCCGAAAAATCCGCAGGAGAGCCAGACCCTTCTGGCGACCAGCCGGGACGAACTGCACGATCGGCTCGGCCGGTCGGGAACGATTGTCTACCTGCCGGACTGCGACCGGCTGAGTTTTAAGAAAGAGCAGACGCTGGCCGAACACGCCATCAAAGAGATGGGCAGGGTGTACCGCTGGTTCATAGCCCAGGGCAAGCGGCTGTACGTCAACAACCGGCTGGTCGAAGCGTTCGACCCAACGTACCAGATGGCGACGGCCCGACACACTCGCGTCGAAGGGTTGACCGAGACCCGCAGTCGGCTCATCTTTAGCAAGCCGATCGACGTGCCGATCGCGGATGGATCGTCCAAGATGACGCGGGTGACAGTCAAGTTGTTCGCCTTGCCCTACGAAGCATGGATCGGACTCGGGAGGAAGACGCTCAAGAACGACTTGCAGGTGTACGGCGACTTCACGGTCTCGTTCATGCGAAACCACCGGGAGGTGGACATCGCCGCGACCGTGCGGGCGATCAGCATCAACAAGCACGCGACGAACAACTGGCTCCGGCTGGAGATCGACTTCAATGGTGAAGCGGACGAAGGTTTCGGGATCGCGTCCAACAAACAGGGGGTGCGGCTGCGAGACTTTGCCGCTGAGAAGATCCGCGACCTGATTGAGGAACCGCTGGCGGCTCTACGGAAGGAGATCGCCGAGATCAAGGCGAAGCATGTCGCCCTCAAATCCAGCTCGACCGTTAGCGAAGCCGAGCAGCGGGCGACCGGTGCCGAGGGCCTCCAGGGCAAGTCGCTTCCGGTGGATGCCGAATCGGACGAGCAGAAGGCGGATCTGGAGAAGAACCTACGAGCGCTGGCGATTGGCCTCAAACGAGACAGTGAGACCGACGACCAAGCGTTCGAGCGGGTCAAGAAGAGCCGCTTCTTGACTCGCACAGTCCACAACGACTACCACCCGTTTTTCGACAGTGAGTATAAATATGAGCGTATTATACTTACGATCAACACGGCGCATCCGTTCTACCAGAGGGTCTGGGAGCCGCTTCAATCCCTCACTCGAACGACGGCCGCCGGGGGTACGCCAGGAGAGGACGAAGACGCAGAAGCCAACCCAGACACTGTAAACACCTGCACAGAGGTTCTAGTCGGGCTACAGTTACTGTTCTTCTCGCTCGCCCGCACTCAGGCGCAGTTGGCCGGTCACGACAAAGATGAGGAGCGGAAGCAACTATTCAAGAACTTCCGTAAGGAATGGTCGTCGAACCTGGAAACCCAACTGCGGAGCGAACTAACAGCCAGCCTGTAGTTCACACCGCTCCCCGATACAATTCCGATCTGTTCGTTCCCATAGAGCACAGCACCCCGGTAAGAACCTCCCTCGGACCGGCTACAGTAGCCGGTCCGAGTGTCAGATTAAGGAATTGTGTGCAACCAGATCGATCGCTCACCGACAAGCAGGGTGAGGGTGGCAATTTCCCGCCGACACCAGAGACCGACACCGGGTCAGTTGCCTCCGCCGGCCAGTAGTCCATACCATACCTCCGGTAGAATTCCGATCTGCTCGTCCCCGTTGGGCACAGCGCCCCGGCGAGGATCCCGCCCGGACCGGCTACAGTAGTCGGCTCGGGCGAGGCAGACCAGGATTCATCCATCCGCACCATCCGACACCCGCGTGGCCAACAACGGCCCGCACAACCAGTGGAGTTCGAGTCATGCCCGTTCCCTTTTGGGATGAGTACGCCCGTGTCCAACATCTTGTCGAGACAGGGAAAGCCCGTGAGGAACAACTCAACGCCCTGCTGAGCTGTTATGTTGAATCTGGTCAGCCGTTCGATTTGCGCGACTGCCGACGTCGCCTCAAGAATCTCGCTCGTAACCTGGCAAGAAAAGACCGGGATCGGCGGGCATTACTCAAGAACCATGTTCCAAACTCTTCTTCGGTTGACTCGCCGTGCGAGACTATGATTCGTCGCGAAACCATCGCTCTAATACGATCTGCCGCCGGTCATGATTGGAATCTGGTGTGGGCCACCATTGAGGGTAATTATGCCGCGGCCGCCGCGGGGAGCGGTGTACCGGTGGGAACAGTCAAAGCCCGCGTCTCTCGATGCAAAACGAAGTTGCGAGCGATACTCAGGCTACCCTCCTGAGGAGGTAGTGTAATTCGGTGAACCTTGCCAAATCGACGCAGGCCACTCCAGGGGGAGTGGCCTTTTGTGTTCTGGAACAGAGCGGACCGTGGTGACGACCCCCATCAGCTAATGCTGACAGCAGTGCTGTCGATTGCCCAGGTGTACGGGTAACGGATGACCGGCTGAGCGGTCAGTCATGCGATCGCATTCAAGATCTCAGCGGCTTTGATTATCTCGGCGTCGTCGGTGTAGTAGTGCGGTGCGATGCGGAGGTATCCACCCCTCGCTGTGCAGTACACCTTCCGCCGGATCAATTCTTCTGACAGGGCACTCGCATCGCCTGGATACACTAGCGACAAGATGGGCGAGCGGTTCACTTCCGGGTCGAAAATGGGATGACAAGGCTTGGACTTGAGGGCCTTCAGAAACACGTCCTGCAGGCGGAAGATCTCGGCTTGAATCCTCTCTACGCCTTGGGCAAGTGGAACCTCCCGAATGCAGCGATCAAGTGCTGTCGCCAAGGCCAGCGGGGAAGTGGAATATTCGAACTGTTTCGCAGTTTCGTCTATGGGCCATTCAGTGGCCTCATAGTCTTCACCGCCACGACGGACCTCGGCGCCGACGAGCACCGGCAGGAGTTTCTCACGGAGTTTCGGAGAAACATACATCAAGCCGGTGCCAAGCGGACCGAGAAGCCATTTCCAACCCGAGGATACGACAGCCGCGATTTTCAATTCCTTGGCGTCAATTGGCATCGCGCCCAGGCTCTGGGCCGCATCTACGATCAGGTCAATTTCCTCGTTTTCACAGAACTCCCCAAGGGCTTTGAGGTCAGCAGCATACCCGCTTTTGAACTGTACGTGACTGATCGCGACGACCTTGACTCCGCCCTTGTGGACAAGATCCTTCAGGTTGTTCATCGACCATGCCACGGCATGTTCAGTGGTTAGGCTCTTTCCATCTGCGTTTGTGTTATCGAGGCATATGTACTCGACTCCACGATTCTTAAGTAACTCCCAGGGGTAACGGTTGGCTGGGTATTCGTGGCGGTAGCCAATGACTTTGTTTCCTGCCGTGAAGGGGTAGCCAGCTGCAATGAGCCCGATCCCCTCGGACGTGTTCTTGACAAATGCGACATTTTGTGGGCCAGTGTTGAGCAACCTCGCCACCGCTTCCCGCAAGGAACGGAGAGTTCGGTGATAATCCTCCGCAAGCACGACACTTCCGAGCCGCATTTGCCGTTCACACGCCAACTGGACCGCTCGGAATCCGCCGCTATATAGCGGCGAAACCCCGCAGTGTGACAGGAAAGCGTACTCATTCTTGATCGGAAACATCATTTTGCTTTTGTCAAATGGCATGTGGCACGGTTCCTTTCTGTTGTTCAGATACCACTGACCGGGTCTCGTTGTTCCACTTTACGCAGTATTACCGCAGATCGATTTCGTTGAAATAGGTGACCTCTTGCGCCTTGCTCGGGATTGTGGTACATAAAGGACGTTATGCACGGTTATTGACGGCCCCCCTGATGCGTGGTAGGATGGCGTGACCATCATCAGCGAAAGGACGCTCATATGCCATCGATTTCCATCCCCGAAGATGCCTACCAGGCCCTCGTTGCCCAAGCCGCCGCCCGAAACATCGCCGTCGAGGAACTCCTCCGCCGGGCCGTCGACGCTCTTCCTCGGCCCTCCGAACCGTCCGTGCAGGAATCACCGACCAACGGGCACCCTTCCGACATGACTGGAGACTTGCCCTACGCCGAGTGGAAGCAGGTGTTCGATGGTCTTTTAGCCCGTGCCAAGAGTCGCGCCGACCGCTACCCGCCTGGCTTTCGTCTCAACGACAGCCGGGAAACCATCTACGAGGGACGCGGTGAATGATCGTCGCCCTCGACACCAACATCTTGCTACGCTTCACCGACACCACCGCCGCTCACCACCCGGTCGTCGTGCAGGCCCTCGATACCCTCCGTCTCCAGGGGGATTCACTCCGTATCTTCCCCCAAGCCGTCTATGAATTCTGGGTCGCCGCCACCCGCCCCATCGCCAACAACGGCCTCGGCCTTTCGCCGGTCGATTGCGACCAGGTCATCACAGGGTTGCTGACCGCGTTTCCGCTTCTCGATGACCAGGCCGGCCTCTTCACGGAATGGCGAACACTGGTCACGGCCCACGATTGCAAGGGCAAAGTCGCCCACGACGCCCGCTTCGTCGCCGCCATGCGGACGCACGGGCTCACCCAACTGCTCACGTTCAACACTGGCGACTTCGCCCGCTACCCCGGGCTCACCGTCCTCGATCCTGCTACCATCGCTGCCCCACCACCGAGTACCACTCCATGACCGGTGAACTGGTCGTCACGAACAAGGCCGAAGAGGTGGTCCGCATCGACCCCGCCTCAATCATGCCGCTGGCCATCCGCCAGGCCGGCCCCAGGGCCGAGGAGAAATTCGCCGAGTTCTTTGCGGCCTCAATCCGCAACGTGAACACCCGGATGGCCTATCTCCGGGCCATCCAGAAGTTTTTCACCTGGATCGAGGGGCGGGGCCTCGGCCTGCTCCAGATTCGGCCGCTGCACGTGGCCGCCTACGTTGAGCAGCTCGGCCGCGATCGCTCGGCCCCGACCGTGAAGCAAAACCTCGCCGCCATTCGTATGCTCTTCGACTATTTGATCGTCGGCCAGGTCGTGGAGATGAACCCCGCCGCGGCCGTCCGGGGTCCGAGCTACTCGGCGAAGAAGGGGAAAACCCCGGTTCTCGACCAGGACGAGGCCCGCCAGCTCCTCGACCACATCGACACGACCAGCGTCGTGGGCCTTCGCGATCGGGCCGTGATCGGACTCATGGTCTACACGTTTGCCCGCGTCGGAGCGCTCGTTTCGATGAACGTCGAGGACTATTACCAGCAGGGGAAGCGCTGGTGGGTACGGCTCCACGAGAAGGGTGGGAAATTGCACGAGGTGCCAGCCCACCACAAGCTCGAAGAATTCCTCGACACCTACCTCGACCAGTCCGGGCTATGGGAGCAGAAAAAGGGGCCACTCTTCCGCGTCACGAAGGGCAAAACCAGGAAGCTCGGTGTCAAGCGAATGACCCGCAGGAACGTCTACGAGATGGTCCGCCGGCGGGCGATCGACGCCGACATCGGCACTGCGATCGGCTGCCACACCTTCCGGGCCACCGGCATTACGAACTACCTGACCAACGGCGGCACCCTGGAGAAAGCCCAACAACTTGCCAACCACGAGTCGGCCCGGACGACAAAGCTCTATGACCGTCGAGACGACAAACTGAGCCTGGATGAGGTGGAGCGGATTACGATTTGAGGGGCAGGCCAATGCTCCCTCATTCCATCCTTTTCCACAAGACACTCACTACGACAGAGTGCCAACCCTCGGAGGCAGCTGGACTAAAACGATGAAGCCGCCCAAAATGGGCGGCTTCATCGTCGGTCCAATCCCTTGCTAAACGTGCGTGCCGCCGGGCATGTAGGGGTCGACCGGGTCGTTCGGCACGACCGAAGACCGGCTGGTATCACTCGTCGGTGCCAATCTCTGCGGCACGGCATGCACCCTGGCCTGGTCGAGTTGCGACCGAACAACAAACTGGTCGGCCACTTCTCGACCCAGGCCTGACTGCCAGGAGTGACCAGAAAAAATCGGCGACGTGGAAATCGACATCGACAACCCCTCTGATGTGTGTGCATGAGACATCCGAACTGGGTGTTCTCGTCCCATACAGTTGAACCACCTCTGCCAAATGATGGCTCGGCAGGGATAGTTCCTGACAAGAAAATGTCCGGAGCGGGCGGATAATTGGCGGCCACCTCGGGTGACCCCTTGTCACGGTGATGGTAGCGGTGATTGGCTCCGGTTATAACGTGAATAGGGGTGGTAGAAGATTATCAGACTGGTAATCTTCTAATTCTTTATATAAGAATTCTTGTAGAACGATGATACTGAACGCCTCTGATGCCGTTGGAGGCGCTGTGGTGTCCCTGTCAGGACCGGGCGACCAGGTTCGGTAGAGGGCCGACAGGAGTGTCGATAGGCGGTCGAGAAGCAGCATGGGAGAGGTCATGATGGATCTCAAGAAGGTCTGTTTGAAGGCTACCGAGGGATAAAGCGATTCCCTGTTGGGAGCTCGCCTTGGACTCGGCGGATGACTTCCTCTAGGGTCGTGGAGGACGAGAGTTGCATACCGATTTCTAAGGCAATGGATTGGGACGTTGCGGCGATCGGGCAAGCGGTTTGGAAGTGGGTCAGAGTGACGTCGTCTGCCTGAATCGCATAGAGGAACCTGTAGACCGTCTGAAACATGTCGTCCTGCCGCTGTTCAGTCTTCGGGTACACGGTCCCAACTGGCTGAAACATGTTGTTCCGGAGGCGGACGCTGATCCCGACGGGGCGGGTATCAAACAGAACAGACTGGCCACTCACTTCGAACGTGGTCCCGTAAGCCACGGCGACCCGATGCACATCGCCTAGGGCCGACAGAAACAGAAGCGGCGTCTCTGGGTCTGGGTACAGCACTATGCGGCCCTCGACGCGGGCCACGAGCATACAGCTGATCGATGTCGGAGTTCGTAGCTTCGGCAGCACCTGGGTGAGCAGCGGCAGCAGGTGGTTTTGATGGCAGGTCAGTTCGACCCGGTCATCGTAACGCTTCACGTCGGCATAGGCGCTCTTGGTTTTTGGTTGACTCGACGGCTGAGGACTGTCGGGTCTGTGGGTGCGGCCGGTGTTGTGATTTACGGTTACTGGTAGGGTAGCCATCACCTCAGGCACGTTAAGCATGTCGTCTTCCTTGTGGAGAAATCGGATTCTACCCCAATATGGTGTGGACACCGGGGAGCCATGACAGAATTTGGCGGTAGAGCGGTTCGAAGCATCGGGTTAGTGCATGTGAAGGAACTGCGAAAAAAAAATCCGTCTTCTCCTGTCACCCGATCGGTGGGTACATGCCATCAGATGGTGTCCCGGATGGTTGAATTCCTGCTACCAGGCTGTTGGTAGCTGGTGTTAGTTCAATTCATCTACTAGTCCAATAAAGGTCACAAAGAGGCATTGACAATGGAACGAGTACACGT
Source organism: Gemmataceae bacterium (assembly GCA_003136315.1). Classification (GTDB taxonomy): domain Bacteria; phylum Planctomycetota; class Planctomycetia; order Gemmatales; family Gemmataceae; genus Urbifossiella. The sequence continues at coordinate 44,621 of PLDW01000231.1, forward strand.
GCCTGTGCCAGTGTCGGTAGGCGTGCCGGTGGTTGGAAGCAACGGTGTGGTGGCGGTTGACAGCGTGCTGGACGGCGATCGAACCGATGGGGGAGGGCCGACAGCCTAACCCCACATCGCAAGCCCCCGCGGCACACGCCACCACCCCGGACCCAGGATGGGATCCGGCGTGGTGGCGTGTGCGTTTCTGCGGTTAGCAGACTTACGAAGATCAAATCATGCAGAAGACGATCCATCCCGCGGGGAACCGATTACAGCGGCGATACCAGACCACTGGCTCGGTTCAGGAGAAGATCATGGCGAACTACAAACTTGCAGAGGGGGGGTGTTTCGGGGGTGAAGAGTGGCTTCTGGCTGTCGTTGTTATTCGGCACCCGGACACCGGCTACCCGATGGTCACGCTCACGATCAAGTCGTTCCCAAACGATGCGACGGTGGTCGCGGATAGCGTCGATCAGCCCGGTGTGTTGGCTTACCTAACGGGCTTGTTCGATCGGTTGGAACTGAGCTTCGATGTGTGCGTGGGGGAGCCAGGGCTCCACGGCTATGGGGTGCGATTTGAGTTCCCCGTCGGACCCAAAACTCACCAGCAACTGCGCAAGTTGTCACAGTACGTCTATGACCACCCAGAGGAGTTCCACCCGCGCGGCCTGGTTGACTTCGACAGAGTATACGAGTTGACTATCCGGGTGCCCCAGAACGGGCGTGGGTTGATGGTTCAGCCTACGCAATATCTGGCCGACGAGAACATCAACATGCGGCACGTGAGGGCAGAACGGAACCAGATCGACGCTGCGTCCGGCGAGCCCGAAGTGACGATCACAGCCGAGTTGGAGGTGCAGGGCATCGGCTGCGAAGAACTTGAGACAGCAATCCGGAACGTTTGCCTGCAAGGGTCGCAGGTGGAGATACAGCCGCTGTGGCCTGAGAGGTATCAACTGCCGATGTGATCCAGTGCTCGAACGCTCTCTGAAAATTAATCCGAATAAGACTCGCCATTGAACGCTCCGATGGCGAGTCTTGCCGTTTCAAGTAATCCGTCTGCGGATTCGAAAGAACACTTGGTGGACATAGTTTGGAGTGATGCCGAGAGCAGCGGCGGCGGCGGCGACGTCACCACCGGCTTCCAGGTAGGCTTTGACCACGCGGGCCTCGGCAAGGGTACAATGGGGTATGAGGTTGGCAACCTCCTGGAGGGCCTCTTCCCGGTCTGCTTTTGCGTCTTCAACAGAGATGTTCCGTCTGCGGATTCGAAAGAACATTTGGTGGACATAGTTTGGGGTGATGCCGAGAGCAGCGGCGGC
>PLDW01000234.1 GCA_003136315.1 Gemmataceae bacterium
CGAGTCGCCTACTTTCACCGACTTCGACCGCAAAAGGGACAACCTTACAACCCTGGGCTTTAGCCCGTGAAAGCCACACCACTTCAGTGGTAGTGAATGAAACGCTTGACTGCGCCACCTCTACAACTCGACTCCATCTGTTCGTTGCGGAAGTCACGCACCCAGCGGACACGAATGCGAGAAGACCTTAACTGCTATGGGATGACATAGCATAGGTGAAACCCCTTAGAAGCCGCTACCCTTCAGGGTAAGCGGAGTCATCACCGGGCTCCTGTATGGGATCCTTCACGGCTTCGCCGGTTCTTTTTTGGGGACTGTCGCTTTCTTCGCCGGGGCGATGGCGGTTTCCGGCGGGTCGGGGTCGGGTACTTTCAGATCCTTTCGCAACCGGGTCAATTCGTTGGTCAACTCCGTCTGGGTGGCGGCGTATTCCGCCTTCCCGTAGACGCTGGTCAACTCCTTGGGGTCGGTCTTGAGGTCGAAGAGTTCCCAGTACCCGCCCCCAGGTTCGTAGAAATGGACGAGTTTGTAGCGATCCGTGACGACCCCGTAGTGCCGTCGGACGGAGTGCGGGCCGGGGTGCTCGTAGTAGTGGTAGTAAAAGCTCTTCCGCCAGTCGTCTGGGGTTTGGCCCTTCAGGATCGGGATGAGGCTCTTCCCCTGAACCTCCGCCGGGATGTGTACCCCGGCGGCCTCCAGGAATGTCGGGGCGATGTCCAGGATACTGACGATATCGCGGGTTGTGGAACCGGCCTTTGCCACCCCCGGCCAGCGGACGAGGAGTGGGGTGCGGAGCGACTCCTCGAAGATCCATCGCTTGTCGAACCACCCGTGCTCGCCGAGGTAGAACCCCTGGTCGGAAGCGTAGATCACGACCGTGTTCTCCGCGAGTCCCTCCCGATCCAGGTAGTCGAGGACTTTCCCGACGCTCTCATCGACGGCCTTCAGGCACCCCAGGTAGTCGTGTAAGTAACGGTTGTATTTCCAGCGGACGAGATCCTTGCCTTCGAGCTTGGCCTCCCGAAATGCCTGATTCCGCGGTTCGTAGTAGGCATCCCACTGTTTCTTCTGGTCGGGTGTGAGGTTGCCCGGGGGCTTGAGTTTCAGGTCGATGTCGGTCATCGTCCTGGCGATCGTCATATCCTGGGTGTGTTCGGCCACCCCACGGCCAGCGTAGTCATCGAACAAGGTATCAGGTTCGGGGTACTTGCGGTCCTTGTCGTGTCCGAGATGCCGGATGGCCGGGCACCACTCGCGGTGCGGTGCCTTGTGCTGACACATGAGCAAAAACGGCTTGCTTGCATCGCGGTTCTTCAGCCACTCCAGCGAGAAGTCGGTGATCAGGTCGGTGGCGTACCCCTCGTGTCTGACCAGCAGGCCGTTACGGGCCATCAGTGGGTTGTAGTAGACCCCCTGACCCGGAAGGATGTGCCAGTAATCGAACCCGGTCGGCTGGGAAACGAGATGCCACTTCCCGACCAGGGCTGTCTGGTAACCGGCTTTCTGGAGGAGTTTTGGGAAGGTGGTCTGGGAGCCATCGAATCTGCTGTTGGTGTTATTGTAAAACCCGTTGATGTGGCTGTATTTGCCGGTGAGGAGGGTGGCCCGGCTGGGGCCGCAGATCGAATTCGGGACGAGGCATCGGTCGAACCGCACTCCGGCCGTGGCGAGCCGGTCGATGTTCGGGGTCTCGATCAGTTTGAGCGGATTTCCGTAAGCGCTGATCGCCTGGTAGGCGTGATCGTCGGAGAAGATGACGACGATATTGGGTCGCTTCGGGGCGTCGGCGCCCGGAACCGGCTGGGTGAAACCGAGCGCAGCGAGCGTGACCAACACGGAGTGGATTCGCATGGGGAGGGCCTCCGGGGTGGGTGACCGAGGCACAGCCTACCCCAGCACAGTGCGCTGGGCCAGACCCCCGTTAGAATTCTGGGCACGGTCCAATGAGTGGGTGCGAGGGGTAACATTGGAATTGGCGAACCGGCAACGTCAGTTGCCGGGTTGGAATTGGCGAACCGTCAGTTGCCGGGTTGGAATTGGCGAACCGTCAGTTGCCAGGTGCGTACCCGCTCACCCGGCAACTTCGCCAGTTTATGCTTCCCGATCTACAATACGTCCACGGGCACGGGCCAGGATCATCGCGTGGTCGAACGCGAGCGGTGGTGGCTCGTCGACCGGGAACCAGCCAACGGCCTCGGCGTCGTCAGCGGCGACGGGTGTGAGCAACGCGGGGTCGACCCGGGCCAGGTACGCGACACTGACAGTCCAGCCACGGGGGTCGCGCCCAGGGTCACCCGCGGTGTACAACTGCTCAATATCCGGAACCTCCACCCCGGTCTCTTCCTTCAACTCCCGCCGGGCGGCATCAATGAGTTTCTCGTTCTCGTCGACGAAACCTCCTGGGAAGGCCCAACTTCCGGCGAACGGGTCGTGTTTTCGGCGGATCAGGAGCACCCGGGGGCGGGCCTCCCGCGTCACCAGGACAAGATCGACGGTCAAGGCCGGTCGGGCATATTCGTAACTGAACTTCAAAGCGCGACTCGCAGCCATCACGACATCTCCAGGGCTCAACGACTTAGGGCCGACATTCCGGACCTGCCTTGACGAACTTATCTGCTCGCGGGCCGTCTGCCAACAGCGGGATTTTTCCCATTTCGGATAGAATGAGTGATAGACCGACCCCAAATCCACCCGGGAGCCGGGTTTTCGTGGCCCGCGCCCGTCCAGGTGGGAGTCAAGGAGAGGTGCTTTGTGCTGTTGGATCAAATCCAGTGTTGGGAAGCAACCGATGTGAACGACCCCATGACGCAGGCCGCCGGGAGGCTCTACGAGCAGACCCTGGCCCCGGACGAGCGGATCCCGTGGGTGTGGATCGAGAAATCCCTGGAGCGCGTGGGCCGAGCGGCTGGGTGGCGCAAACACTTGCTCCTGGCCGCCCCCGCGAGCCGACAAACCGACCCGGCCGCTCTGGCGGGTTATGCTTATGGAGCCTTTATTCCGGGATATGGTGGTTATCTGTGTTACGTTGGGGTTGCAGACTGGGCACGGCGGATGGGAGTTGGGACACGCCTGTTTGAGGCGTTCTTCCGGGCGATGGACGCCGATGCCCAGACGGCTGATGACTCACTCCCGTTTGTGGTTTGGGAAAGCCACCGACCCAGTCCGGATGCCTCACCGGCTGATCGCGAGGTGTGGAATGCCCGGGTGCGTCTTTTCGATCGGGTCGGCGGGTTGTGGGTGGAGGGGATCGATTTCCTGTCCCCCAATTTTGCCGATGACGATGGAGATCCGGTTCCGCTGCAACTGTTCGTCAAGCCAATGGACCGGTCTGCCGCGGAGTTCAACGACGCGCGGGTCCGGGCGATGATCGATGGGCTGCACGAGCGGGTCTACCGAAACGACCCGGGGGATGAGTTGTACGACGGAACGTTCCCGCCAGGATGTCGGCCTCGATTGGTCCCGGCCCGACTGGCAGCCGGAATGAAGTTAGTGTTTAGTGTTTAGTGTTTAGTGTTTAGTGTTTAGTGTTTAGTGTTTAGTGTTTAGTGTTTAGTGTTTAGTGTTTAGTGTTTAGTGTTTAGTGTTTAGTTGGTGGGCTGATGGAAGTCGACCCACTTCGTGACCAGCAGTTGGTCTGCGTTTTCGCCCCGAAGGGTCGGCGGATAATAGCCCAGGGTGAAGCCGGGTTTCCGGCGAAACCCTGGGTCTATTGCGAAACACGAAACACGAAACACCAAACACGAAACACCAAACACCAAACACCAAACACCAAACACTAAATCACTAAATCACCCGTACTTCTTGTGGCAAGCGTCGGAACTCATCTTCGGGGCTTTGATGAGCCCACCGGCGAGTTTCTCCCCATCCGGATCGAGATATAACCGGCCGCTCGTCTCCTTGATGGTCGGGTCGTAGCCGATGACATGGACGTTGAAGATGAACGCGGCGTCGGTTGCGGCCTTGAACCAGTGGACGTTGTCCTTGTGATCGGAAATGGTGGAGAGATCCCCGGGGCCGAACTCCCTGTCGATGGTCGGCTTGATGACGTAGTGGTCCGGGCGCGTTTCGACCCGATCGTAGTGCCGGCCGTGCCAGGTGCCTTTGAGGATAATAAACCCGGTACACATATTCGCGTGGCCGTGCGGGACGATCGACCGGCCCTTGCCACAGCCGAAGATCTGCTTCCCAAACCCAATGTTCGTTGGCAATCCCTCGACCTTGGCGAGGTCGATCCCAACATTCGAGGCCCCGTTGTCCGGGAGTTTTTTCTTCGCAATCTCGTCGAGCTTGATCAGGTCGCAGAGCGATTTGAGGTCGACCCGCCTGTACAGATCCTCCATCTTGGCCTGGAATTCGATGTCAGTGAGCGTCCGGCCGCGGAGGTCTCGTGTCATCTCGACGAGTTCCTTCAGCCAGGCCTGAATGGTGGGTTTGATTGGGTCAGCGAACAAGTCGCGGGACCACAGGGTCTCGACCAGTCCGAACGCGACGAGCGAGTGGAGGAGGCGGGAATTGAATTCGCGGCGGGATTCCACGGGAGCAGCCTCGGAGGAAGGGAGGGTGGGGATGATTAGAGAGTAACCGGCCCCCGACAGGGAGGGAAGTGGCATTCTCGGAGCGGATGGAGTGGGTGGGAAAAGTTTTCGGGCAGAGCAATGTGTTTTGGGTGTAACTGCCGGGGCTCGGTGGTTTGTGCGGGAGCGCCCAGGGCTTCCGCCCTGGGCTAAGAACGTATGCCCCATCCAGGGCTAAGAACAATCGGCCTACAGCCGGAAGGATCAGGGCTTTGGAGTTGTCCAGAATCAAAACCGTGAAATCGCTGGCANNGGGTTTCGAGGACTCAACCCCGGCCACACCGCTGGCGTTTTGGCCCAGGATGGCCAGGACACGGAGAAATGCCGTTTTTCTCCTGTTCGTTTGATCGGCGAAAAACACGGTTTTGATCTTCGACGAGTTCTTTGAGCCGCGGAGCGGCGGCCGTTCTGAGCCCAGGGCGGAAGCCCTGGGAACCCTCCCGGCGACATCCTCCGTTGCGCCCTCGTTACACGTCCCGGGTGGTATGTCGGCCGCGCATCTGTTACTTCGGTTAGGATGGGGGTGTCTCCCCGCGTCTCGCTCCCGGAGGTCGCCGGATGTCTGCCTCGAAGTTCCCGCTGGTCGTCGGGCTGTTTTTCGCTGCGATGGCCCCAGCGCGTGCTGACGATAAGACCGACCTCACAACCAGCGCCCAGGCTGTCTTCAAGTTGCACTGCTACCGGTGCCACGGGGAGAACGGGAGTATCGAAGGGGGGGTGAACTACCTCGGCGACCTCTCGAAACTGGTCGGCCGAAAGAAGGTCGTACCTGGAAACCCGGATGCTTCCCGACTCTTCCGGCGGATCGATGAGGGCACCATGCCCCCACCCGACGAGAAGCCCCGGCCCTCGGTCGACGAGATCGCGGCGATCCGGAAGTGGATCGAGGCCGGCGCGCCCGGGGCTCAATCGACCGCCCCCCGCGCTGCAATTACACCGGCTGCCATCGCTGACGCCGTGCTCGCCGACCTGGAGACGATGGATCGGCGAAGCCGCCGGTTTCAGCGGTATTTCACCCTCTCACACCTCCACAATGCCGGGCTCACGGCCGAGGAACTCCAGACCTACCAGAACGCGCTCTCGAAACTCGTCAATAGCCTGTCGTGGAACCCACGGGTGAGCGTACCGGTGGCGATCGACCCCGCGAAGACGATCCTACGGATCGACCTGCGCTGGTATCAGTGGGACGCAACCGTCTGGAACCGCATCCTTCAAGAGTATCCCTACGGCATTCTCGACGACACCATCGGCGCTCGGGCCGTCTCGGTCGCGACCGCAGCGAAAGTCCCGGTGGTTCGCGCTGACTGGTTCGTGGCCACCGCCTCGCGGCCACCGCTCTATTATGATGTGCTCCAACTCCCCGCGACCCTCACCGAACTCGAACGCCTCCTGCGGGTGGATGCGGTTCAGGACATCCAGCAGGAGCGGGTGGTTCGGGTCGGGTTCAACGGATCGGGGATCTCGCGGTTCAACCGGATTCTGGAGCGGCACGATTCGGCCCAGGGGATGTACTGGCGAACCTACGATTTCGACGAACCGCAAGCGAACCTTGCCGAGCGAGCGAACGGGAACCTCCTCCCCGACCGCCGCAATATCTTCGCCTTCCCGCTCGGCCCCACCGGTGCAGAAAGCCCGTTCCAACATGCTGGAGGGGAGGCGATTTTTGCCCTCCCGAACGGCCTCCATGCTTTCTTCCTCGCCAAGGGCGATAATGCCCGGATCGACAAGGGGCCGATTGCCATCGTGTCGGACCCCAAGCGGCCCGATCGTGCGGTCGAGCCCGGGGTGTCGTGCATGTCGTGCCACACCACGGGCATTCTTCCCAAGGTCGATCAGATCCGCGACCACCTGGCGAAGAACCCCAAGGCGTTCACCCGGACCGACGCCGAGACCATCCGCGCGCTGTACCCCCCCAAGGAGAAATCGCTGGAGTTGATGCAGGAGGACGCCCGTCGGTATGCCGAGGTTGTGGTGAAGACAGGGGCGAAAGTGTCGAAGTACGAGGCTGTGAGCACGATCACGCTCAAGTACGAGGCCGATATCGACCTCCCCGCCGCCGCGGCCGAGATCGGGCTGACACCTGATGACCTCCGCGGCCGGATTGTCGGGTCCGAGACGGTCGCCAAGCACATCGGTTCGCTTGGGACCGCAGGCGGCACCGTGAGCCGGCAAATCTGGGTACAGGCGTTCGGTGATATCGTCCGCGAACTGCGTCTCGGCACGCTCTTCCAGGCGAACCTGAACGGCCCGACTCTCCCCGACAACACGGGCGAACTCGATCCGCTCGAAGCCCGGGGCGATACTGTGAACCAGATCGCCTTCAGCCCGGACGGCCGGCTCGCGGTGATCGCTTCGGGGGACCGGAGCGTTCGGTTGTACGATGTGGAAGGTCGCCGCGACCGGCGGCGATTCGTCGGGCACCTCGCAAGCGTGTGGGCAGTCGCATTGTCGGCCGACGGACGGTACGCGCTCTCCGGCAGCGTCGACACGACGGCCCGGGTTTGGGACATCGGAACCGGTCTGGAGGTGCGGAAGTTCACGGGCCATGATAGCCTGGTTTCGGCGGTCAGCTTCACCCCGGACGGTCGGTGGGGGGTGACCGGAGGGTTCGACGGCGTGCTCGCGGTCTGGAAAGTCGCAAGCGGCGTCGAGGTCTGGCGCGTCGAGAAACTCGGGCCAGTGACCGGACTGGCGGTGAGTCCGGACGGGAAGATGGTGGCAGTCGCGGCCGGGCGGACGGTCCGGGTGTTCGATCTCAAGGACGGACGGGAGATCAACCGCCTCACGACCGATGCCGGGCTGGTGTCAACCGTGACCATGATGGAAGACGGAGCGCGGGTCGTCTTCGGAACCGACACCGGGGCAGTGGTGGTGTGGGACTGGCACACGGACAGGCCGCGACACACGCTCATGGGCCATGTTGGTCCGGTGCGGACGGTGGTGGCGAAGGGTCAACGCTGGGTGCTCTCGGGTGGGACCGACCGGACGCTCCGGCTGTGGGATCTGACCAACGGAAAGGAATCGGCGGTCTTTCGCAAGCACGAGGGGCCGGTGGTGTCGGCGGCCTTCCTGTCGAACGGGACGCAAACCGTCTCCGGCGACCGCGAACTGGTCCTGCTCCCGTGGAAAATCGACCGCTTCCTGACAATCGCCCCGCCCCCAGCCCCGCCGCCAGTGATTCCCAAGGCCCCAGACATGATCCCCTACGCCAAGCCGTGATGGGAGGCGGGCAGTCTCATACACGAACCCGTTCGGGGTGTCGCAACGACGGAAAACCGATTAGACGCACACACGGGAGTGCGAGGCTCCTGCCGAGCGTACCAGCCTCACGCTCGGCAGGAGCCTCGCTCCCATTATACCGATGATTGATCCTGGACTGAGTCAGCCTAACTGGATTCGTGGATCAGGCGGCTTACCGCCCGGACCGTCCGCCAGATCGTCAAGGGCTTTGTTCGACCAGATCAGGGTGAACACTGGTCGATCTCCCGAAGTCGGGCCATCACCTCTTCCGGTGTGTGCCACGTTGCGTTCGGATCGTTCAACCGCTCTTCCAGTTCTTCATCGGTCATCCCCAACTCGGGGTACGTCATCTTGGCTTTGGGAACGGGGATGAACCGACCCAGGAGCCGCCCATCGGGACCGTGGACGTCCTGCGCTTCGGATGCGATCGTTAACGCGGTGAGGGTCGACTCATCGCGGATCAGGATCGACATGGGAATTGCCTCCGGAACAAGACCATCGCCATCGTATCACCGAGTTGGCGAGATGTCTGCCCCAAAGCGATAAGTCGAGAGTGAACCACAACCGGTATGACCACTACGCCCAAGCCGCGAGCCAGGTGTCGATTTCGGGGAGTTTCGCACGCGCGGCGTCAACCAGCAGAGTGAAGTGGTTGGGGACATGGAACAGGTAATCGAGAATCCCGAGGTACGGTAGCTCGACAGTTAGCGATTTTCGGAGTTTGATCTTGGTGGCATCTGTGATCGGACTTTCCTTCACCACATCGAGCAAGAAATAGATGATGTTTTGGACTCGCTCCGCTCGCTCGATCCGCAAGGAGTCAGCATCCAGCCCCAACTCATCCCGAGTGAAGTTTGCCCGCTCTTCATGCTCTGCGACCGGAACGGGAGCCATCCCGCCGGTTTGAAGATCCCACAAGTAGCATTCTCGTGGTTGGTCCCTGGTCGGGTCGAGAAAGCATGGTCTGCCATTTAAAAAGTGAAAGGTTTTGCCCTTCGCGTGATTGCACTCCATACAACACAGGAGCAAGTTTCCCCAGCTAAACATCCGCTTCGGATATTGGTTCTTGGGATAGAAATGGTCGATAGCTCCGGCTGTCACCACCCGCTCACAGTAGGCACACTTCCAGCGGAATAAGGCACGAAGTTTATCTGCCAGTAATTCACCTACAGTTGTCTTCCGAAAGTTCTTCCAGACCCGATCGATGTCCGGGTGACCCCGCCCAAGCTGAGCCACTGCCTTTTGTCGGGTCGCCATTGTAGCACGAACCGTAAGCGGCAGAGCTTTATTGGCGGGTGGACGTCGAACGTGAATCATGACTGACCGTTTTTGAGCCTCTTGAGTGTTTCTTCCACGTAGCTGTTCATCTCCCCTCTTCGAAGCATCTCCTCGTACGTCTCGCCCGGGGCCGTGAGCCGTTTTTCCAGCCACTTCCGAAGTTCCGCGAGTTGTTTCTTCTCCACCTTGCTCAGCTTCTTGGCCTGCTCCTTGGCGTTGAGTCGGCCGCTCTCCCGGATCTTCTCCTCGGTTTCGGGGTCGCGTGTGCTGTTGAGCCCGAAGAGAGGGCTGGTGAGGATCTGGCTCGCCGTCCACCCACGGACGGACTCGATCGGCTTTTCGACTGTGACCGCCCCCGACTCGCCCGCCTTCAGGACGAACAAGCCACCGTCGGTCGCCTCCTGGGCGATGAACGGGCTATGGGTGGTCACGATAAACTGAATCTTCGGGAACACCTGGCACAGCCGCTGACCCAACTCCCTCTGCCAGCTCGGGTGCAAGTGGGCGTCGGCCTCGTCGATCAGGACGATCCCTTCCGCCAAAATCCGCGGAGGCTTCTCTTTCGTCAGCTCGACGTACCGGGAAAAGTGATCCGTCGCCTGGTAGACTCGCATCAAGAGATCGACGGCCAGCGAAAGAAAACTGCGGTATCCATCGCTCAACTGAAGGGCATTGGTTTCGACTCCGCCGAGAGTCTCAAACTGGATGGATATCGTCGATACGTCTTTGATCCGGACTGTTCCAGTGGGGAGTAGGGCGTTAATCGCATCGATCAAGATTGGGAATTCTTTGGCAATGGTTGCAGAGTTATTCACCTTCTTATCGATTGATTGTGAATATATCTGTCTGATCCATGAGAACGGTTCAGAGATGCCCACTCCATCGCTCAACAGCGTCAGGAAGGGTGCTTGCCCGGGGCGAACTGGAAAAGGTTGTGGTCTGTCATCAAGCCGACGAAACGCTCCATAGCCACACGCCAGCCACCCGGGAGTATTCTCTGTATGGGCACGTCCCGTTACAGGGTCGAAGGTGTGCTTGAGGGGCTCGATGCGTGACGCAAGTCGCAGACCCTTTTTCATCCCCCCCAGTGTCGGCCCGCGCCCAGCTCCAGCCCCTCTCAGACTTGGGTCATCGAATCGTGTCTCCAGAAAAATTCCACTGATTGATCCTCGGTCCGCTCGATCAGCCACCCACTCGTCGTCAGGAAGCCAACTCGATTCATGCAATTCAATGATCAACTCAGCTATAGCCCTGACAATCGTGCTTTTTCCTAATCCATTCCCTCCGAGAATGACGTTCCACCCGCTGTAGTCCCCATCGCGGTTGGGGAACTCCAGCGTCACGTCCTCGAAGCACTTGATGTTTTGGAGGTGGAGTTTCTTCAGATACACGATGACCCCCCCGGATCAGACCTGCGGCCATTCTACCGCAGGGCAACCCACTTTCACCATCGCGCAGGGTCCGGGGTGCAAACCCGTAGCTGTGGTCTTGTGGTGAGGGCTTTTCCGATATTTCTCGCTCGACGCGACAACGTCTCCTCTGGGCTTTACGCTCCGTGGGGGAACCGTTCTTTACCCGCTCTGCGGTGTGGGGCAACCCGCCGGGGACAACGAATGCCAAATCGCCGATCACGCCTCCGGTCCGTCCAGGACATGACACGGAGTGGTGGAACGAGGGAGATGGGCAACGAACGGCGCAATGCTGTCGCGTCCAGCGAGAAGTCGCATGAGGATCAAATCGTGGGGGGAACGACTTCCGGGCCGATCAGAAGGTGATGAAAACCGTACCGAATGCCACAAATTCCCGAAATCCTTCGCTGGATCCCGTCCGTAGCTCTTTGAAGCTCGGCCGACTCCGCCCGGCATTGGCAAAATCGCGCGAATCTCAGCGATGTCGGCTCCGGTAGATTTTCCGCAGCGTAAGATGTACTGTGAAATTGTTGCCATCTGGGGTTTGCCACCCTCTCCCACCCACTGGGCACCGGCGGGCGACTGTGCCCCGCTGAGATCGTGTGCCGGGATCCGCTGCCAATCCGCCACGATCGCAATCACCGGAGATGCTGCCTCCGGTTCGGGTTCCCCACCACTGCCGTCGCTCTGGACGCGCCGGCGTCGGTTCGTTATTCCCCTAAAACACGACATCGCGTCATGGGAATGTCTTCAGGTGAGGAGAGTCAGACTGTGTCCGATCGATGTGAGGACTTTCCCCCTGCACTGGCAGTTGCGGGCCGGGGAGCGGACCGTGTGGAAGTCGAATCCCCATCCCTGTTCGCAGGGGGCGGTGGCCCGACTGCGTACGAGATGAAGTTCCTGCTCACCGAGGAACAGGCCAGGGAGGTTGCTGTCCGCGTTTCCACCCGGCTGGCGCTTGACCCCTATGCCGATCCTGCCCTCGACAATGGCTACTTGATCACGAGCGTCTACACCGATACCCCCGACTATGATGTCCTCCGACGGACCGGCGCAAGTAGCCGTAAATACCGCGCCCGTGGGTATGGGATCGGCGGGCCGGTGTTCGTCGAACGGAAGACAAAACGGGGGGACGAGGTTCGGAAGCGCCGGAACCGGGTTCCCAGCGGGAACCTCTCCATTCTGGATGCGGTGGAATTGGCTCCGGACTGGCCCGGGGAGTGGTTCCGTCGGCAGACCGCCAATCGACGCCTCCGGCCCGTCTGCCGAATCTCCTATGAGCGAGTCGCGTACATGGGTCCATCCGACGGTGGTGCCATCCGGGTGACGTTCGACCGTCGCCTCCGGGGGGCTGTCGTCAACGGATGGGAAGTTGCCCCAGTCGACCCGGCCCCGGGCCTTCTCGACGGCCGAGTGATCTGTGAGTTCAAATTTCGGGTCGCCATGCCAGGTCTGTTGAAGGGGGTCATTGAGGGCCTCGGCCTCTGTCCGAGCTCTGTCTCGAAGTACCGGCTGTTCATGGGGACGGTCATGCCGACGGCTGTCGGAGGGGTAATGAATGCTTGACTGGCTAACCGGTGCAGTCCCGGCCGAACGGGATGTGGCGCCGGAGTTCGTGGCCGCCCGACTCGTGATGGCTGCGATCCTTGGGGTGGCGGTGGCGGGAACCTACTTCCTCACCCAGCGGAAGACCCGAACCGAGACTGCCCCGTTCGTCGCCACACTCGTGCTGCTCACGGTCCTGCTGGCAATGGTCACGGTGGTGATCGGGAACAACGTGGCCCGAGCGTTTGGGTTAGTTGGTGCGCTCTCGATCGTTCGGTTCCGAACAGTGGTCGATGACACCCGCGACACAGCCTTCGTGATCTTCGCGGTAGTGACCGGAATGGCAGTTGGGGCCGGGCTACTGATCGGTGCGCTCATCGGAATCCCGGTTGTCGGACTGACGGCCTGGGGCCTGAGCCTGTGGGGCCGCCGCTCCTCATCGCCTATCCCCGCGACTCTCGTTGTCCGGGTGGGCACCTGTCCAGACCCCGGTGCTCTCGTGGCCGGGGTGCTGGGGAAGTTCTTGATCGATTCCCGAGTGGTGGCCGCGAGCACCGCCCGCCAGGGTGCGGCCCTGGATCTGACCTACGCCGCACGGCTGCGACCCGGGGCAGACCCCGTTGCCCTGGTTGCCGAGTTGAACCGGGTCGAGGGCATCCAGGCTGTGGAATGGAAAGGTCAGCTTTCGGCGTAGGACCAGGAGAGAGAACCCCTCACCCAACGGGGCTCAGACCGAACGGCCTCTTCTCCCCCTTCCTTTCCAGGGAAGGGGGTTGGGGGGTTAGGATCTGTCCAATGGTCCTAATGAGAACTCGCGTCCGGCTTCTTCGCGGCGTCCTTGTTCGCGGGGGTTCCGT
>PLDW01000094.1 GCA_003136315.1 Gemmataceae bacterium
ACCAACGACTACAGTAGAACTAAGGGAGCGTACTCTTTTCAGAAGTCCCGTCATCCGCCACCAGGTGAAGCACGAAAGCAAGTGGTAGATCCATCCGTGATCAGCACTTCGGCCGAGTCGAGGAGTGTACGGCTGGTGGGCCATGAGGTGCGATTGATGGTCAACCTACCGTGCAGTTCTGACATCCCTCCCGTGAGCCGGTTTCGTTTGCTGGTTGCTTCCGTGGTCCTCGGCGCGGTTGTCGCGGTCGGGGCGATTGCGTTCCTCGCGGCCTGCCAGGTCGTGACACGCTTGGCACTCACCCAGTGCGCAGGGTATCAGGACGCAGGACCGGCAGGGGAAACCGTCTTTGTTCCCACGGCCGTGGGAGGACCTCCGCGCGTGTGGCTTTTCGTACCAATCGCCGTGCTGGGGGGGCTTGTGACCGGCTGGGTCACCCGACGATTCGCACCCGAGGCGGCCGGTCCCGGGGCCGATACAGCGATTCGCGCGTACTTCTACTCGGGCGGCTGGGTCCGCAGGCGCGTGGCAGTCGTCAAGATCCTGGCGACCGCACTGACGATCGGAACCGGCGGATCGGGAGGCCGAGAAGGACCGATGGTTCAGGTGGGTGCGGGGGTGGGCTCGTGGCTGGCCGGGTGGTTCGGATTCGGCGCAGCCAGTCGGCGGGTGCTGCTCGCGGCGGGGATGGGTGCCGGAGTCGCGGCGGTGTTCCGGACCCCGCTCGGCGGAACGCTGTTCGCGGCCGAAGTGCTCTATCGCTCGGAGGAGATCGAGTCGGAGGTGCTGATTCCCGCCGCGATAGCGGCAGTCACTGCCCACATGACAGCCGGCGCTGTTCTCGGTTGGGGACCACTGCTTCCCGCATTCTCTGCGCCGTTCGCGGCTCCGCTCCACTTCGCTGCCTACGCCCTGCTTACGCTCGTTCTGGTCGTTCTCGCTCGGTTGTACGTGCTGGCTCACCACCGAACGAGTGGTTGGTTTGCCCGACTCCCAGTTCCGGAGGCGGTCAAGCCCGCTCTCGGCGCGGGGTTGGCAGCAATCATCGGGGCCTCGCTCTACTCCGCGGCCGGTCGGGACGAGCACGCACTCGCGGTTCTGGGGTTCGGGCTGGGAACGCTGCAACAAATACTGATCCAACCGGACAATTTCACTGTGGGATTGCTGATCGCCCTGGCCCTCGGAAAGCTCGTTACCACTGCGCTGACGGTTGAGAGCGGCGGCTCGGGCGGCGTGTTCGGACCCACGCTGATAATCGGTGGATGTGGGGGTGGTGCGCTCGGATTGCTCCTTCAACCGCTCGGTCCGCAGTGGGTTCCCCCACCAACTGCGTTCGTGTTGGTCGGAATGGCCGGTTTCTTTGCTGCGGCCGCCAAGACCCCGTTCTCGACGCTGGTGATCGTGTGCGAACTGACCGGTGACTTCGGGCTGATCGCTCCCGCGCTGGGAGTTTCTCTCGGGTGCTTTCTGCTATCCGGCCGGGACTCATTGTTCGACTCCCAGCCAGCGCACAAAACGGACGCGCCGGTCCAGTATTCCTCCGGATGCCCCTCGAAGTAACTGCTTCTCCAGCGGAGTCGAATTCCCGTGAGGGTCCCCGGTTGTCCCGGGCTACAAGGTCA
Source organism: Gemmataceae bacterium (assembly GCA_003136315.1). Classification (GTDB taxonomy): domain Bacteria; phylum Planctomycetota; class Planctomycetia; order Gemmatales; family Gemmataceae; genus Urbifossiella. The sequence goes on from PLDW01000094.1 coordinate 1,623, forward strand.
AGGAACCCGGACAAGTAAAGACCGTCGGCATCATGACAGCGTGTACGGTGTTTTTTCCATTCCGTGTGCGGTCTGCTGGCAAACGGCATTCAGGAAGGTGGAAAGCAAATCGGGGAGATGTCCGGCAGCACAGCCCAGACGAAGCTGGTCGTTCCAGCACGACCGAGGCGGTGTAGTACTGGGCCAGGCCCAGATCGAGACCGATGTAGTAGTTCAGCTTCATGCCGAAGTCCTCGATAGGCGATCCGGTCTGAAGTCGATCCTGGATTTTTCTGTCGGCGGCTCCTCTTACTTCGACGGGCATCTGTCCGTGACCAGATTCCCGAGCTTCCGGAGGACTTCATGAGCACCATCGCTGCCCCTGATCAGTCGCCTGCATGCTCCTCGCGTTCGGCTTCCGCGCTGAACCTGATCGGCGGAAGCTGGGTCGAGGGCCGTGGGAACACGAGCCGCGACATCTGCAATCCGGCGGACACAGCCGAGGTGCTGGCGCCGGTGCGCGAGGCCGCGCCGGAGGAGGTGGACGAGGCATGCGCTGCCGCCGCCCGTGCCTTCCCCCGCTGGCGCGCCACTCCGGCTCCGGATCGGGCTCACGTCCTGTTCAAGTTCCGGGATCTGCTGGAAAAGAACTGGGAGGATCTTGCACACAGCATCACCCGCGAAAACGGCAAGCTGTTGAGCGAGGCACGCGGCTCGCTGCGGCGCGGGCTTGACGTTGTCGAATTTGCCTGCGGGATTCCCTCCCAACTGATGGGACAGACGCTGACCGATATTTCGCGGGATGTCGACTGCCATACCATCCTCGAACCTCTGGGTGTGGTGGTCGGCATTCCGCCGTTCAATTTCCCGGCCTTGATTCCGCTGTGGATGATGTCGGTCGCCGTCGCCTGCGGGAACACGTTCCTCCTCAAGCCTGCCGAGAAGGCACCGCTCACAGGCACCCTACTTGTCGAGATGTTCGCTGATGCCGGCTTGCCGCCGGGTGTCGTCGGCGTGGTGCAGGGCAGCAAGGAAGTCAGCGAACGGCTCATCACCAACCCACACGTACAGGCCGTTTCCTTCGTCGGCTCGTCGGCAGTGGCGGAGTCGGTCTACCGCACCGCAACAGCTCATGGCAAGCGCGTTCAGGCACACGGCGGAGCGAAGAACCATCTGATCGTCCTGCCCGATGCCGACCTGGAGCGCAGCCTGCCCGCCCTGATTGGATCGTGCTTTGGCTCTGCCGGACAGCGCTGTCTTGCCGGGAGCGTGGTGGTGGCGGTCGGCGATCGAGTGCGCCAGGACGCCGTCATCGATGCCTTCATCTGCTCGGCGGGTGAACTCAAACTGGGAGATGGCCTGGACGAGACCGCGACGCTCGGTCCCGTGGTGAATCCAAAGGAGGAAAAGCGGATCCGGGCTGCGATCGAGCGCGGGGTGACGGAAGGAGCCCGGCTTCGCCTCGACGGCCGTTCCCAAACCGTCCGCCACAGGCCACGCGGCTGCTTCATCGGGCCGACGGTCTTCGACGATGTGACACCGGAGATGTTCGTCGGCCGGGAGGAGCTTTTTGGCCCGGTGGTCAGCGTGATGCGCGCTCCGGACCTGGACGCAGCGATCACGTTGACAAACCGCAGCCGATACGGCAACAC
>PLDW01000448.1 GCA_003136315.1 Gemmataceae bacterium
GACAGCCTTAGCGGGTTCCTGTATTAGTGTGGTTCGCCGCGGTTGCGTCGGGCCAGCCACAGACCTGCTAGCGTCAGGGCCAGACACGCGGCCACACCGGCGACCCACAGCCTACCGCGAGGGATGCCCACATCCGTATATTCGTCATCCGGGGCGTCGTCCGTGCCTTTCTCGTCTTTCTTCGCCTTCCGGAGAATAATCCCCTCTTTCGGGTCGATTTTCTCCACAATGTATTCCTTCACGATCTTTGTGCGAGGATCCTCTTTCTTGATGTCGGGGGAAGTGTCGCCACCGATCTCCAACCACGCCGCTCCAGGCACCTTCAGGTCTGTGATCGCATCGTGGAGTTCCTTCTCGGTCGCGTACCCCTTGACCGCCTCCTTGGGCACCGCGAAGAGTCTGGTCCCATAGTGCCCGACTTTCACCACCGATGGCTCCTTGGGGATGAGTTTGATCTCCTTGACTGTGCCTTGTGGCCCCCAGTTGACCAAGAAGAAGGTGAACTCGGGGAACGCCTGAGCGAGCTCGACTTTGTACTCGATCGGAACCCGCTTGAAGCCGGCGGCCGGAGGAGGCGGAGGAATGTCGGCCCACACCGCGCTCCCCACGATCAGCGCTGCCAGCGCCACCACGAATCGCTTCATGGCTAACTCCATCAGTCAGGATATGGCTCAGGATAACTTCCCGAATTCGTTATGGTGGAACCAGCACAGTACTGCTGGATTTATGCCCAGTCAAAGCAGTGGGCATGGCACCCGGCGCTGTCGGTGGGATCGTGGACTGATAGACGAATCGGCTGGGGGAACAGGCACGGAAAGACGGTGGGACGGAGACATGGCTCCTGCCGAGTTGGACCAGCCTCAGGCTCGGCTCCCGTTACACCGATTCTTTCTCCTGGAATCAGGCAGCCTCAGCAGGTTCTGGTATCAGTGATGTCCTTCTCAGTGTGGTTAGCCGCGGTTGCGTCGGACCAGCCATAGACCTGCCAGGATCAAAGCCAGACTCGCGGCCACCCCGGCGACCCATAGCCCACCGTAAGGGATGTCCGCAGAGGTCACGTCCACAAAGGCCACATTGCCTTTGTCCGGGACTGGTTCCGTAACCTGGTCATCTGGGGCGTCGCGCGTGCCTTTTTCGTCCTTCTTCGCCTTGCGGGTGGCCCGCTCGATCACAGCCCCCAGGAGTGGTGTGTCGCGCGTGCCTTTTTCGTCCTTCTTCGCCTTGCGGAGAATGATACCCTCTTTCGGGTCGATTTTCTCCACAATGTATTCCTTCACGATCTCTGTGCGAGGATCCTCTTTCTTGATGTCAGGAGAAGTGTCGCCACCGAGTTGCAACTTCGCCGCTCCGGTCACCTGCACGTGGATAATCGCATCGTGGAGTTCCTTCTCGGTCGCATATCCCTTGACCGCCTCCTTGGGCACGGCGAAGAGTCGGGTTCCACGGTGCGCGACTTTCACCACCGATGGCTCCTCCTTGGGGATGGGTCTGAACTCCTTGACTGTGCTGACTGCCCCCCAATCGTCGACCAAGAAGAAGGTGAACTCGGGGAACGCCTGAGCGAGCCCGACTTTGTACACAATCGGAACCCGTTTGAATCCAGCGGCCGGAGGAGGCGGAGGAATGTCGGCCCACACCGCGCTCCCCACGATCAGCGCTGCCAGCGCCACCACGAATCGCTTCATATCGGACTCCATCAGTACGAGTTCGCTCCCGTCAGTTTACCAATCGTGAAGTCTCAATCAGGTCACACTGCGTCATCTCATCCGGATCGCCCTGTCGGACTGCCGTGATCGCCGACTATCGCACCGGCTCAACCGCCGGACCAGCGCATCCCGAGCAGAAGGTCGCGAACGACGGGCAGAGGGATTTCAACAACGCAATGAGCGGCGCACGGTCGTCCTGGAACGCAGCAACCATCGGGTCGGAGCGGTTGATCAAATAGGTGGCGACCATGCACGCACCCTGATAGTCGTGCTGACCCGGATCATACACCTCACCGTGGACGGGGCACTTTTTCAGCAGACCGGTGCGCAGAGCGACCTGGACGGCGGCCCCACGATGCTCCTCGGTCCGATCTCTCTTCCCCTCGCCACGAGCCATGTCTTGCCTCAGTCGGGTGATAGAACCACCGTGGCAGAGTCGCATCTGACGGGGCGGCTGGGCCGGAATAGGGGAACCCGACGAATCGGATCCCAGCCCCACGATACCCCCTCCTGTGGGAGAATGATCCCCCACTCTGCCGGATTGTCCGCTTTCCCAATCCCAGTTCGGGTATGATGAACATCACAACGGGATCAGCCCAGCCACTCTACCGCGACTGCTGCCCCCTCGTTTTGGCTTTGTCCCAGGTCATTCAAGATCTGACCATGTCTGATCATCTGATCTGTCAGTGAAGAGACGGTTTTGGCGTGAGTGGCTTGGCCTCGCGGGTCAAGGTGACAATCACCCCAGCCACACGCATTTTTCGAGTTCTCGTTCGCCCGCCCGGGCGGTTCGGATCGGTTAATCGGGTTTCTCGCCAGGTAGGCCGACCGGGCCAGCCTGTCCCTTTTGGGTCAGGTTCCGACCGACCGATAGCCACAAGGGGCCAAGATGCACTTCCTCGTCGTCGATGACCGTTATGGAACGCCGATCCACGTCTTTATGGAACTTGACCCCCGGAACGAAACCGGCTTTCCTGGGTTCCGGGTGCGGGCGGTGACCCTGGAACCGTCTGCCACCCCTTCACGGCCGGGCCTTGGGGTCCACCCGGATGTCGCGGTCGGTTGTGACCCCGGGCAACTGGACCGATTCCGAGAGTTCCGGACGGATGGAGCCGTGGCCGGGGCCGGGTTCATCCTGATCGAACCCCGTTATGTCGGCCCGAGTTGGCCGTCTTACATCCTGGCGTTCCGACCAGCCGGGGAAAAGCCAGTGAAGAGGTCGAGGCTTCCTGTCCCTGTCGCCCGTGCCGCTCACTGAACCTGATCAGTGGCTGCCACGAAAGGCCTGATCTCTCCTGTACGATTGCATCACGAGAAACGCGCCCACATTGAATCGATCAATACCATCGATTGGTTGTCTTTAGCTCGAAGAGGTTCCATAACAAAGGCTGGGATCGCGCTTCGCGCACTCGTTGTCTCGGCGGTTTCCGAAGCCGATGCCCGGCTGGTTCCATAACAAAGGCTGGGATCGCGCTTCGCGCACCCTGGGGAACTTTCATTCCACCTTTTCTCTCTACCGCGAAGCGGTTATACAAGGCAACCAGATCCCAAATGTATCGCTCGTCGAATTCGATGTTGTATTTCGCTAACATGTGTTAAATGTGAATAACCGCTTCGCGGAAAAAATATTGGGACAAGCAACAGTTTACCCAGGGTGCGCGAAGCGCGACCCTGGGCTATGTTCTGCAACCACTTCGAGGTAAGACGACCGACCTATCGGGCTTCACAGCGTGACCGAGCGTTCGGGGGATATTGACACCCACCCATGATACCCAATCAGTAATGTTTCGTGATCGCCGGGGTGGAACCGGTTACAGTGCCGGTTTCATCGGCGGTGACAAAGAAGCTGTGCGCGATTCGGGCTGAAGCCACATCGGGTCCGGTCATCACGTTGACCCGGAAGTTTTCACTGCCGACGGGTCGGACCGTCGCCCTCAGGAAATCGGTCGGCCGGCCGAGGGCTCCCATGACGGCTCGGACGATCGAGGCGAATCTCCGCTCGGCCGCCCCTTTCTCTCGGTCAGCTCCCTCGTCCGGGGGGGAAACTGGCAAGGTTGCCATCGTTGGTCCTTTCCTGTTGTCGGGCGTCGGTGGCGGAGCCCACGGTGGGCCGTGCCTCGACACTCCAGGTCATTCAAGGTAATCGAGCAGGTCGTAGCGGGGGAGAGTGAGGACGAAGTCGACTCCCCGGTCTTCACCAGGATGATCGTGCAACAACCCGCCGCTCTGCTCAACCAATAGCCGGACCACCGCGAGCCCGCCACCAAGGTCAGCCGCTCGAGTTGGAGTGGTGCGGTCAAACAGCTCAAACCCTCGCGCGCCCTGCCCTGGATGGAGACTCGACCCGTTGCAAGAGATCCGCAACTCATAACTGCTGTCGTCAGTCGTTCGCAGGCCGAGGGCCACCCACGGTCCGATTCCAGTTGGCTCACGGTGCCGCAGGGCATGCGCAAACAGGTTGTCGAGAATGTGGCGGAGTCGGGCCGGGAACCACTCAACGGAGTCGATGGCAAATTCGAGTCGGAGTTCGACCTCGTGGGATCCGGTCAGTCGCTGTTGCCACCGAAATACTTGTTCTGCCAGCGGTCGGACAGCGATCGCCACAACCTGATCATGGGCCGGATGATAGCCAGAGGAATCGTGCAGATCCCGCACCACCTCGACCAACTGCCGGGCTGTGAATCCGACCTCGGCCAGAGTGGACTGGGACTCACCAGAGCCTGGCCCCGTACACAGCCGCAAGATTCGGGTCAGCGTCTCGGTTGCCGTCTTCTCGATGAACCGGGCTTGTCGTCGCAGCCGGTCCACCTCCAATTCCAGTTCGGCAACGTATGCCAAGAGGCGGTCGGCACCAACGGCTTTGCTCGAGCCGTCCGGGTGGTCTGCCATCGGGCTCCTCCTGATACGACAACCGCTGGATCTGTCTCATTTGAGGAGGAGGCGATCGCTCGCATGGGAAGGCGAGGCTCCAGCCGAGCTATCTAACGTACACACCTCGGCAAGAATCTCGCCCTCCCATGCGTACATCCGAATCGTCTTCTCGTGCATGCGACATACCCAGTGGGTTCGTCGATGGGTTAGGGGTGTCTTACGGTCCCCAATGGCCGCTGTCGGCTGCCCCCGGCAGGATCGTGATCAGTTCCACTTCCACCTCGACCGCCTGTCCAGACCGGGGATGGTTGGTATCCACCACCACCACCCGCCCCCGATCCTCGACGACCCGGACCACCCGGACGCGGCCCGGCTTGATCTGCATCCGCGCTCGCCGACCAACGGTCAGCACCTGATCATCCCCGAACCGGGTCCGCGCGACCCGATGCACTCGCGACGGATCCGTTAGCCCGTAGGCCTGCGCGGCCGGAACGGAGATCGTTACCGTCTTCCCAACGGTCAACCCGACCAACCCGGCCCCAATGCCGGGAAGCCGGGGGTGTTCGGTTCCCACGGTCAGGTCCAGGGGAGCGTCTCCACGCTCCCGGGAAGACCGGATCGCACCGTCCGCGAATCGCTGCACAAAATGAACTTGCACGCGATCACCAAGTTGACTCGTTCGCATCGCCTCGTCCCCCCGTCTGCAGTCCCCGGAAAGGGACTGGGATTATCGGCATGGTTTAAGGTTTCGAGTCACTGTGCATGAAAGCCAGCTCCAGAACCGCAAGAGCCATCATCAACTTTAAACTCGAAACTCTGAACTTTAAACCACGCCGGATTATCAGACCGAGCGATCCCCAGACAGATCGCCACCGGACGGCCCCGTGTCTCGACAGGGCTTTGGTTTGGGATGCAACATGCATCCGAAGACCGTTTCTGCTGGTCGACCCGGCTCATCAGACCGCGACAACGGGCGGGTCATAAGGATCTTTGACAAGCTGGAGGACGAACGTTCCCGTCTTCCGCTCCCGCATTTCGGCCAGTTTGGCGTCTGCGCCGGTGCGGTCCCGGTATTCGAACACAGCGATCCGTTTGAGCGCACCGTCGCACACCGCCCACCGGGCGACCATCCGGGGGGGAACCTTCACCGTCTTTTTCCTGGCTCGCGGCTTTGCGGCCGGCTTGGGTCCGGCGGGCTTGGCCGCGGCCTTTCGAGCGCGGGGCTTTTTCGTCACGACCTCCGGCTCCGAAGCCGAATCGCTTTCGACTGTCTCTGTCTCCGTCTCCTGATCGATGTCGTCGGCCTGGTCGTGCTGTTCGCGCATCGCGCGACGGCTCAGAACTCGTGTGGCCATCAGGTGCATCTCGTGAGTGGGTGGCGTGACGAGACGACGGGCAAAGCCCGATGGGTGGACATCTCGGCGCTCGCGGGGGTTCAAGACACCCGCTCCGCACGCTTGATGTCGGCCACACCCAGGAGCCTGTGCTGGTGGAGGTGGGAGGCACCAGGAATGAAGAGCACTATAGCTATTGTACACTGATGGCCCAAGAAGACCATCTCGGATCGGAGGATTGATGGTGAGAGGGGTGGGGAAACCGGCCGGAACGCTCGCTTCTGGCTGGCGTCCCGGTTACAGTGATCTCGGGCAGGTAAATGTGCCTGTCCGGACGCCGAACTCGATTGCTGCCCCGTCCCGACCGCTCTTGGTGTCGCCGTTCCGAGCACCACTCTGACGCCGCCCCCTTGACCGTGCGACCGGAGTCGCCATCCGGTGGGAACCTCTGGTGCCCGCCTGTTCTCTCGTCCCCCCGCCGATGGTTCGGGCGGGGGCGTCAGCGGTTCGATGCGGCCGGAACCAGCCGCGGGGGATGTCATGGGGAAGAAACTGTACGTTGGGAATCTGGGTTGGGGGGTGACAGACGCCCAACTCCAGGAGATGTTTGCCCCGTATGGGGTCGTCGGCATGGCCCAGGTGATCACGGATCGGGACACCGGCCGGTCGAAGGGGTTCGGGTTCGTCGAGATGGGGACCGATAAGGAGGCCGAGGCCGCCATCACCG
>PLDW01000159.1 GCA_003136315.1 Gemmataceae bacterium
TTACCTCCCTTTGAACCAGGCCATTTTCCTCGGCTTCGAGAGGATCAGGCCAGGACTCCGACATGGGGGAGGCCGTTCATGGACCGGCTGTGTCTTTCCACACTGCGAACGCCGGGTGAGGCTGTCGTTTGGGGTTGAGCAGTCCCCAGCTTGCTTCGATCTCCAGCCCGGATTCCGCTGACTTCCAGGGAAGGTCGAATGCCTCGAACGCGACCCCATGAAACACCCATGCCCCGCCCCCGATTGGGGCCACTCGACCAGGCTTCAAGTACGCCTCCCAGAATGCCTTCTGCATCGCCGGTGTGTACGTCTTCCCCTCGCGTGTTCCGGAGTGTGGCATCCCCGTTTCTTTCACCAGCACCGGCTTGTTCATCTGAGTGGCCAGTTTCGCGGCCTCCGTTCGAGCCCAGGCCGCGGCCTCGGCCGGCCCCAGATCCTTTTGGTCGAACACAGGATGGATGTTGGGGGCCAGGAAATCCCCGTATTCACGGACGAACGCTTCCTTGTACATGTACAGCGGCTCGCTCGTCGCCACGGCAACCGATTTGGGCAGGTTTGGCCGCAATCGGGCCAGGGCAATGGTGATGTCATTTGGCTCGTATCGCTTGAATGTCACCCCCTCGTTGCCAACGATCACTCCGAGGGCGAAATCGGCTTCGTATTGCCGGGCGAGCGCGGCCACTCCATCGAGTTCGGCGGCCGACTTCGGATCCCAGACAGCGAGGATCACCGCCCGGTATTTCAGTTCCTTGGCGACAGCGAGAATACGGGGAGTGGCGGCCTCGTGGTAACCGTAAAGCACGATCCCATCAAACGCTGGACGCAATGTGGCCAGGTCGGCCCGGATCGAACTCGTCGCCAGTTGTCGGTTGTTCACGTCTTTTCGCGGATCCAGTTCGGACGGGACGTACGCAATCACCCCGGCGGGAGTGTTACCGGTCAGGTACGCGAAGAGCGGGAACCGCCTGTCCGGCTCACGGGCGCTGGAGGAAGTTGTGAGGAAACAGGCGAGGGTCAGGGTGAGGAGAAAGCGCGGCATCGGGACTCTCGGGTGAGGAGTACGGGCGTCCTCCGAGAGTGTACGAAGAGGGGTGGAAAGGGGCGTGGGCCGCCACGATTGGCAGCCCACATTGTCATTCCAATCGAATGCCGATCGCATCCGGTGCGGGAACTGCAACCGCCGGTGGGTTGTCGAGACGAATCCCGAGTTGGTCCGGGGGTGGAACCACCACCGGTCGGATTGTGGATTGAACCGGGGCTGATGCTGTGGGGACCATCGCCAGCGGATCAGGCCGCGGGATTGGGCGAAGTCTCGGGGTTGCCACAACCGGTTGGCGCGGCTGGATGTACGGCTGTGGGATCGGGTAAGCCGGCTGCATCCACGGGTCGAACGAGATCGGCGAACCGCCGATCGGGCCGCAGCCCGCGGGTGTTCACCCCGCCCCTGACCGACCCGGGATCATGGTGAACCACAACATCGTGCCGATGAGTACTGCGACGGTGGGTAAACCTGTCCAGAACAAGACCTTACGCATCGGGCTCGCTTCCGTGCGAGGAGGTAGCCTTTGCCCGGGACTCCGCCACGGGCTCAGAGGTCGCCTCTTACCCACCTTCCGCGCCGAGGGGAAGGCCATTTGAGACGAGGAACGGATTCCCTCTCGTGATGGGCCGGTCGGTCACAGGTCGTCGTCGGTCAACCCGGCGTCCCTGTAAGGGGATCTGGCGGCCCGCCCAGCAGTCGGTTAGAATCCAAGCATGAGCTCTGAAGCGCGACCTGTGACTGAACTCACTCCCGAACAGAGACAAGCGATCGCCTCTGGTTCCCCGGCCGTGGTTGTGGACCGAGTGTCGGATGAGACATTCGTCCTGGTCCGGGCTGAGGTGTATGGCCGTCTGAGCGGCACCGGAGTGCCATCGACGGAATCGACGACTCCTAAGATTCCCGATGGTATCCGCCGGGCGCGGGCTGCATTCTTGCAGGACTTCCCTCATCTGATCGCAGACCGCCGGACTCAAGGTCGGTACGTCTGCTACCGGATGGACGAGCGGGTGGCTGTCCAGCGCGATTACCGCTCCGTGATGCGAGAGGTGATTCGGTTACATCTTCCCGAAGACGAATATCTGGTTTTCAAGGTCGTCCCCGGGGCCGACACAGATGAGCGGGCGATCGGAAATGAAGCCGAAATCGACCCCGGCTGAGATGGCTGCTGATTGACTGAAATTCCTCACCAGATCTCCCGCAGCACGGGCATCGTCTCGCGAAACTTTAAATCCCCGATCAGGCACGGGTGCTTGTATTGCTCGGGTGAGCCACCGGTTGATGCCAGTCGGTCGCGGTCCCACCTCGCCCATGTCCCCGCCGGGATCACTGCTACCCGCACCGGACCCAGCCGACCACTCTCGCGCTTGGCCGCGTATTCGATGTTCTCCTCGCCCAGTATCCGGTCCAGTTCGGTCAGGAAGGCCCGCGTTCCAGACTCGTTCACCAGGTCTGGCTCTTCGAGGAAGATCGCGTAGTAGGGTTGCCTGTCGTCCCACACCGGGGCAAGGCAGTACGCGGTCACCGGTTGCGCGACCCGCTTCGCCACCCCATCCATTGCCCGTGTGACGTGGTACTCGCTCAGTTTCTCACCCGTCAAGTTTGCGAACCGGTGACCCTTCCCCAGAAACTCGACCTGCGGAGTACGTCCCAGAAACCCAGTCACCCGGACGAGGTCCGAGATGTGATAGCGGTAGAGACCGTACAGCGTCGTCGGGACGATATAGTAGCTCCCACCCTCACGCAGTTCGTGCGCTCCCAGGACCGTTGGCTGCGGGGAATCGATCTCGCCTTCCGGGACGAACTCGAAATAGTGCGACCAGATGTCGAGTACGCCGCTGGGAGTCGAGTTCGCGAACGGGATCGTCATCCGCCCCTCGCTGGCAAGCAGACCGAGATCGCGGACCGGAGTATCGCCGTAATACTGAGGGAGTTGACGCAGATACGGCCCCATACTCCCACCGGTCCAGGTGTTCACAATGACCGTGTCTGGTGGCCACACGTCACGGGGAAATAGCCGTCCGGTCTTTTCCGCGATCGCAGCCAGTTCTTTCGCACGGATGGGGTTCTTCCTCAGTCGGCCACACAATCGCGCGTGGATGTCCGCCGGGATGTCGAGATCGGCCCGGAGGGTGCCCTCGGCGAGATCGCGAAGGAGGTGCTCCTTGTCCGTGTCCAGGGCGCGAGCGAGTTGCACCAGAGTGCTGGGGTTCGCCGCCATGAACTGCGAGACGTTCCGCGCGAGGGCGAACCGCAGGGCGATGTAGAATCTGGCCCGCGCGTCCTTGATCTTCCCCGTCTCGGGCGGAACCGCGTACATCCACCGGATCAGCCGGCGCTGGATCATGGCGGTGTACCCCGACAGGTTCCCGCATGGGATACCGGCCTCGGTCCGGAACTCCTCCGGGTCGCCGCCAAACTGGATGATCGGTCGCATGGCGATCCGTCGTCCGCGATGGTCGCGGTACATCTTCACCCCCCACATGTTCCACCCGCGGCGATAGGCTGCGAGGTAGTCGTCGGTGACCGGGATCAGTTTGCGGCTGGCAGTCGTCCCGCTGGTCAGGGCGAACATCAGCACCCGGCGGTCGGCGAGGAGGGCACGGGTGTCACCTTTCTGGACCCGCTCGATGTAGGGGGCGACATACTCGTAGGGAGCGACCGGGACGTTCCGCCGGTACTCCGCGACCGTGCGGATCGCAGCGAATTTGTGGTCGCGTCCGAACCCGGTATCGGCCTGCTTCCGAAGGATGTGAGCCAGGAGTGCAGCCTGAACGGCCTCCGGCTCCTGACAGGCCGCCTCGAACTGCCGGAGCTTGCGGCGAATCGGGTATGTGAGCACCCGACCCAGACGGATGAGGAAGAAGCGTTTGAGAGACATGTGGCCACCCGCGCGCGAAATAGCCCGGAGCTCGCCACCCCGGGCCACAATCGAAAGTTTAAAGTTTAAAGTTTAAAGTTTAAAGTTTAAAGTTTAGGTGTTTCGCGAGATTGGTTTGGGGCTCACTGTCTTCTACTTTAAACTGTTTAAACTTTAAACTTTTATCTGCTTGGTGTTTCGCGAGACTGGTTTGGGGCTCACTGTCTTCTACTTTAAACTGTTTAAACTTTAAACTTTAAACTTTTATCTGACCGGCGAGGTATTGGTCGAAGAACGCAACGACCCGGCGATGGTACTCGTCACCAGCCAGATGCAGGGCCTGGTTGTGCTTGGCTTTCGGAACGAGCCAAAGATCCTTGTCGCCCTTGGCCCGCTCGAACAGGGCCTTTGCCATGTCCGGCTTGATGTACGTGTCGCCTTCCCCGTGGATCATCAGGAGAGGGCGACGTAGCTTCGCAACCGCTTTCTCGACGCTCGGGTAGTTGACTCCGCGGTTGCGGGCCACTCGTTTGACCCCCGACATGCCCACAAACCCGTAGAACCAGAGCGGCACAGCTTTCTGAACCCGGTGACGATCACTATAGATGCGAATCCACCGTTGCATATAGGGGACGAGCGTGGTGTAGGTCGCGTAGGCCCCGTCGGTTGCGATACACCGAATACCCGGCTCGCTTTGGGAGACCAGGAACGCGGTACTGCCGCCCTTACTGATCCCGAACACTCCGATCCCGTTCGGGTCAGCGTCTGGTCGGGCGACCAGATACTTGATCGCAGCCCGCATGTCCGAGACATCTTTGTCGGTCACCCACTGGAGGGCTTCGTAGTTGAGGTCGCGGTCGCTATCGCCCTGGTTCCGGGGTTCGTAGGTGAAGACATCGAAACCGGTTGCGACGAGTTTTTCACAATACTGTCGGCATGACCACCGGTCGGAACCGAACTCCAACCCGAACAGTATCACACCCTTGCGGGCTGGAAGTGGGGTTCTGAGATAGCAGCCGCGGAGGGTGAGTCCGTCGGGGGTCATGAAGGTGACATGCTCGGCATCGTCAGTCGGTTGTCCCCGCGGGACGATAAACAGCGGCTTCTCCTGGAAGATCCGGACCAGGAAACCGAGGTACTTCCACCGCAGGTAGAGGTAAAACGCAGCCATCACCAGCCCGAGTGCGATCGGGGGTACGAGGAGAATGCCCAGACCGACCCAGAACCAAAAGACCACCGATTACCCTCCGGTTGACTGACAGAATCCAGTTGCCAGGTATCTCATCCGAATTTCTCTGGGATACCTACTCGGATCGGCAGAGTTAACAGAAAGAGAAAAGTCCAAACGAGAAATCACACCGAGAAACTCCAAAAGTCATCCGCGGAATCGGCTTACGATCAGCGAGCTATTCTGCCCTCCGAACCCAAAACTGTTGCTGAGCACGTGGTCCACCCACTTTTCGCGGGCCTGGTTGGGGATATAGTCCAGGTCGCACTCCGGGTCAGGGGTCTCGTAATTGATAGTTGGAGGGAGAACACCATTGCGGAGAGCCAGGACGCAGATGACAAACTCCGCCACTCCGGCGGCTGCGATCAGGTGACCAAGCATACTCTTGCTGCTCGAGACCGGCACCTTGTAGGCGTATTCCCCGAACACGGCCTTAATTGCAGCGGTCTCAGCCGAGTCATTTGCCTGGGTACTGGTTCCGTGCGCGTTGATGTATCCGATGTCGGTCGGCTTGAGCCCGGCGTCTCGGAGAGCCTCGGCCATGCAGCGGATTGCCCCCCGACCCGCCGGATGCGGATCGGTCATCCGGTACGCATCGGCTGTCGTCCCATAGCCCTTCAGTTCTGCGTAGATTGTCGCACCTCGCTGCCTGGCGTGTTCGAGCTCTTCGAGAATCACCATCCCCCCCCCTTCCCCGATCACGAACCCATCCCGGGTCAGGTCGAACGGGCGGCTGGCAGTTCGCGGGCTGTCGTTCCGCTGGGAGAGTGCAGTCAATCGGTTGAACCCGGAGATTCCGAGCGGGTGCAACATGCTGTGGGATCCACCCGCAGCCATCACATCCGCATCCCCTGCTCGGATCAGCTCTGCCGCCTCGCCGATGGCCTGAGAACTCGCTGCACAGGCCGTCTGACAGGCCAGGTTCGGACCATCGAGAGCAAAAATTGTACCAAGATGCCCAACCGTCGTGTGCATCTCGATTTCAGCTTCCCGGTGGGGGTCGAGAACCTTCAGGATCTCTTCGCAAAATCGCGTCGGGTTGCTCCTGGACCCGTCCGGGTCCGCCGCCGCTGCGATGCTATTGATAAGGGCCGGGAAGTCTTCGGCACCCTCCCCCGATCCAAGATAGGCTCCGAATCGGGTGCGATCCCCCTGACCCTGATCGAAGAGCCCAGCGTCGATGAGGGCTTCCTGCGTGGCCGCGATCGCGAACTGGGAGTTCACCCCACACCAGGCGTATCGGCCGGGATTTTTCAAGTACCGTTCAAATTCAAATCCTGACACCTCGGACGCGAAGGTGGTCGGGAAGGTACGGGCGTCAAACCGCCTGAATGGAGCGACTGCCGTCCGACCCTCAACCTGGCTGGTGTAAAGCTCAGCCGGGGTGTGTCCCAGCGGAGTGATAACCCCCATCCCTGTAATGACCACCCGTCGTCTCATAGGAGTTCTCAACTGGGAGCTGGGAGCTATAGTTACGAGCTAGAAATCAGAGAAAACGCCAGCCCCGACCCCGGAGGGGTCGAAGCAATTAGCCGGTGGTTGAGCGTAGCGACACCACCGGTTTGCGGAGGCAACCACCCCAACCCAGACACTCATGCCTCTCTCTCGGTATGCGCAGGTCAAATCGTATTCGCATCCTCACCTCCGTTCCCCGCCCCGGTGGTAGAGCTGCGCTCAACCACCGGCTAATCGCTGCGACCCCTCCGGGGTCGGTTTCATGGGGAGGCGTGCCGAGACCTGATTTCGAGAAGAACCCCGTCAAGCTCAGGTCGGCTGTTGCGATTCGGAAGCAGT
>PLDW01000095.1:0-44354 GCA_003136315.1 Gemmataceae bacterium
GCTCCTGCCGAGCTGCACCACTCTCACGCTCGGCAGGAGCCTCGCCCTCCCGTTAGACCGATCAATGCTCCTGGAATGAGACGGCCCCTGCGGGTTCCTAACTCAGTCCCGGCTGCGAGGTGCATCGCGATTTGCCAGATGCTGTTGAACCGCGACCCACAACGCTTTCGCGTCCTCCCCGTCTTCGGATAACCCCAACGACCGGGCGCGAATCTTTGCCACTTCTGCACTTTGAAGATCAGCAGTGAGGAAATGGAGATACCACAGCGCTCCGGCCCGGATGCCGGTATCGTCGGCAACATACACGGGAGCCGCCGATCGATCACCGACCACTTTGTTGAAAGATTCCAGGGCCGCCGGCAGGGTGTCGGGGGTGGTAAGAATGGCCACGAAAGTCAAACCGCGTTGTTCGGTAACCTGCTGAGTCGCGGACAGATCGGCCCCGGGTGCGTGCAGGTAGACGACCGTGCGATATCCCAGCCGCTTCAAGGCGTCGAAGCCATCCAGTGCCGGTTTGCGGCCACTGGCCACCCCATCTTTCACCTTTGTGAAGCCTGTGAGACCACCCACAGGTGTGGCAACAGGGGTGTCGGGCGAAGACGAGACCGACGTTTGGCCACCGGCAAGTTGGATGGGCGCACCAAGAAGCGGGTTCGTTCCCGGTGTCACCTGGCCACGGGGACCGACCCCTGGGATCGGATCGGGAGTCAGGATTTCCGGTTGGGGAGGGCCGCCAAGTGAGGGCGCGGCACGAGGAGCGGCGGCTGGGGGTAGCGAGCCAAGGTCAGGCGCGGGATAGACCGCCGATCCCGGCGTCGCAGGCACCCCAGCGGGAGGGATCGAGTCCCGCGCGCCAGGCCCTGCTGGCAAGTAGGGATTGGGGGTACAGCCCGACGACGAGCAGCACCGGTGACGGCAACCCACGGCCCCGAAAAGGGTTCCGAACACGATGGCGGTCAGAAGCAAGCGGCGAATCATGGCGGAATCTCCGCGGGCGATCTACGTTCCAACGTCTGATTCTACCGTGCAGGCGCTGAACTCAGGCGGAACTTGAGCCTTTCCCGGGGAATTTCGCTGACTTCAGGCGCCGGTCTTAGCGGTCGGGAGGGATGTGCAAGCTGCAAGATGTGGGTAAAGACGTCCGGCGGAGTCCAGCAGCGACTCCGAATCTCTCCCATTAAGGAGCGGAAACGAGCACCACCCAAGCGGTTTTGACCTCAGGCAACCCTCATCTTCCCACGACCCCACTTCTCGCGTACCCTGTCCGTATCCCCTTACGCCGAGGTGCCGTGTGTTCGTTCATCCTGCGCTGGCTCTGGTCACGCTCCTGACAGCTCAACCGCCTGCCCCCACGCAATTGGAACTGAAAGACGGCGACCGGATAATCTGGATCGGCAACACACTCGTCGAGCGTGAACAGCGTTACGGGTACTGGGAAACGGCCCTTCACGCCGCTTTCCCGAACCGTCAGTTCACACTCCGCAACCTGGGCTGGAGTGGTGACACCGTCTTCGGCGATGCCCGTGCCGGGTTCGATACCCCGGCAAGAGGATTTGAGCGACTTGTTAGCCTGACCCTCGAACTCAAGCCAACAGTGATATTCGTCAGTTACGGGACGAATGAATCCTTCGAGGGCGAAAAGGGAGTGCCGAAATTTGAAAAGGGGCTTGAAAAACTGCTCGATGCGCTGAAGCCTGCGAACGCCCGGGTAATTCTATTCTCGCCAGGGCGTGTGATCGAAGAAGAAGCTCTGGCGGGCAACCCCGATCCCAAACTCAGAAACGGGGATCTTGGCCTCTATGGCTACGCGGTTCAAAAGGTGGCGTTGACCAGGGGCTTACTGTTTGTCGAATTGAATGAAGTTTTCAGACAAACATCTGTGCTTCACTCGCCCTCAACCCCTGCAAAATATCAATCGTTAACAGAAAACGGGGTGCATCTGACGGCTGTTGGGTACGAGGTTTCCGCATGGTCGCTGCTGCGACATCTTGGAGTGCAGCCCCCCTCTTTTATCACACCTGGGATTGACAGGGAACTGTCGGCAAAACTCGACCCTCTCCGCAAAGCGATCATTGAGAAGAATCAACTCTTCTTCTACCGGTGGCGACCTCAGAACGAGACCTACCTGTTCGGGTTCCGCAAGCACGAGCAGGGGAAGAATGCCAAGGAAGTGGCCGAGTTCGACCCGCTAGTCGCGAAGGCCGAAGAGGAAATCGAACGGCTCCGCAAGTCGCTCAAGTAGGGTATCTACTGCTTGATGCGAGTCCCGGTGATTGAACCACGGCACGCGGTGCGTGCCCTCCCCAGCACAAACTCCTATGCGCTGCACCCTCTCTGCACTACTGCTCGCTCTCCTCCCGTCTGTCGCGGTTGCGCAGCAGGACGCCAAGATCCCCGACCCCGACGCTGAACTGGAGCGGAAGACCTTCATTCTCCCGCCCGGGTTCGAGGTGAATTTATTCGCGGCCGATCCGCTGCTGGCAAAACCCATTCAGATGAACTTCGATCCCCAGGGTCGGCTCTGGGTCGCCTCCAGTGAGGTTTATCCGCAAATAAAGCCCGGCGAAAAAGCCAACGACAAGATCATTATCCTCGAAGACACCGACGGGGATGGGAAGGCCGACAAGACCACCATCTTCGCGGATGGGTTGCTCATCCCCACCGGGATCGAGCCCGGGGATGGCGGGGCCTATGTGGCCAACAGCACCGAGGTCGTTCACCTGTCAGCTTCAAAGCCGGGCGGGAAGGCCGATCGTACCCGGGTGCTGCTCTCGGGGTTTGGCACCGAGGACACCCACCACATTATCCACACCTTCCGCTGGGGTTCGGAGTGTAACCTGTATTTCAACCAGTCGATTTACATCCATAGCCACATCGAGACCCCCTCTGGGGTGAAGCGGTTGAACGCAGGGGGAATCTGGCGATTTCGCCCCGAGCCAGCCGAACTGGATGTGTTCGCCCGCGGGTGGGTCAACTCGTGGGGCCACGCATTCGACCGGTACGGCCAATCGTTCGTGACCGACGGCGCTGGTGGCGAGGGCATCAACCATGCGATTCCCGGAGCCTACTTCATGACCTCCGTGGGGCCGCACGTTTCCCGGATTCTGCATGGCCTGAACCCAGGCTCTCCCAAACACTGCGGGCTGGAGATCATTTCTGGCCGGCACTTCCCGGACAACTGGCAGGGCGACCTCATCACCAACGACTTCCGCGGCCATCGCGTTTGCCGCTTCAAACTCCAGCCGGATGGCAGCACCTATTCAAGCCGTGAACAGACCGAGGTCATCAAGAGCAATCACCCCGCGTTTCGCCCGATCGACGTGAAGATGGGTCCGGATGGAGCCCTCTACATTGCCGACTGGTACAACCCGATCATCCAGCACGGGGAGGTCGATTTCCGTGACCCGCGGCGCGACAAAACGCACGGCCGGATCTGGCGCGTGACTGCGAAGGGACGCAGCCTCGTGAAGCGCCCCAAGCTGGTGGATGCAACGATCCCGGAATTGCTGGAACACCTGAAAGATCCCGAAGACTGGACTCGCCTCCAGGCGAAACGAGTGCTGAAGGAACGGGGCAAGGAGATCGTCCTGCCGGAACTGGAAAAGTGGGTCAACGCTCTCCCAGTTGGAGATGAACACGCCCGTCTCGAAGCAGTGTGGGTTTACCAGTCATTTGGCCAGTTCAATCTGAGACTCCTGGAGGGACTTCTCGCGGCAAAGGATCCTGGTGTCCGGTGCGCAGCGGTCCGGCTCGAATCGCGACTACATGAGGTGATCACTCGACCGAATATCTTGCCTGTCCTGGCGATTGCAGTCTCAGACGAGAACCCAAGGGTCCGACTCGAAGCTGTGCGAGCGCTGGTCGCACTTGAATGGACATTGCCGTCTGAGGCGGAGCGGGCGACCGAGGTGGCATTACGGGTGCTCGATAAGCCGATGGACCGCATCCTGGATTACGCCCTCTGGCTGACCATCCGCGAGCTCGAACCGTACTGGATGCCAGCCTTCAAAGAAGGGAAACTCACCTTCGGCGGCGACCCGAAGAAACTGGCCTTCGCACTCAACGCCGTCGGTACGCAGGATGCCGTCAAGCCTGTGGTCACGCTGATCGACTCCGGGAAGGTGGCAACGGAGAACCTGCACGGCCTGTACATGCTCCTCGCCCGGATCGGTGGTCCGGCCGAACTCCAGAAAGTCCTCAATCGCTGCGCGGACAGCGAACAGACCACCGACGCCACCCGGAATGAGCTCGTTCAGGCGGTCGAAGAGTCGGTCCGGGTCCGCAAGGTTGGCCCACCCGCCAACACAGGCAGTCTCCTCACGATCGTGCAATCCAGCAGTCGGCCCGCAGCGAAGTCGGCGATGCGGCTCATCGGGTTGTGGAAGATCAACACGCTTCGCGACACCCTCACCGCACACCTTGCCAAAGATCCGCCTGCCGATGAACTGATCGCCGCCTATGAAGCGGTCGCCCTGTTCGGCGATGCGAAGGCAAAGGCGTTCCTGACCTCCCAGAGCGTGCCCGACCAAAAGCCGATCGTCCGGCGCTGCGCGATCATCGCACTCGCCTCCATCGACCTGCCGACAGCCGCTTCCCAGGCCGCGGAGTTCCTGCGTGGTGTAGAACCGGCGGAGCCGCTCCTGGAGGTCTACTCAGCCTTCCTGAATCGCAAGGGCGGTGCATCGGCACTCGCCAAGGCGCTCGCCGGGAAGACGTTGAACCCGGACGTCGCCAAGCTCGGGCTGAGGGCCGTCCGATCCGCGGTGGGGACTGAAGCGGTCGGTCTCTCGGATGCGCTGACGAAGGCCGGGGGACTCAACGCTGCGAAGAAGGAGGCAACGCCAGAAGAGGTGAAAGCCCGGGTTGCCGATGTGGCGGCATCTAGCGATCCCGTTCGCGGGGAGGTGGTGTTTCGCCGCAAGGAACTCCAGTGCCTGGCGTGTCACGGGGTCGCAGGGTCTGGCGGGCAGGTTGGCCCGGATCTGACGAGTATCGGAGCGAGTGCCCAGGTTGACTACCTCGTCGAATCCCTCCTCTTGCCCAACAAAGCCGTGAAGGAGGGCTACCACGCCATCCGAGTGGTGACCGCAGACGACAAGGTGTTTGTGGGGATCAAGATCCGCGAGGCCAACGGACAACTCGTCATCCGGACCCCCGAAGACAAGGAAATCGTCATCCCCACGAACGATGTTGTCGAAAAGGGGAACACCAAATCACTGATGCCCGAGGGGCTCACCGACCCCCTGACACGGCAGGAATTCGCCGATCTCGTCCGGTTCCTCTCGGAACTTGGCAAAGTTGGCCCCTACGCTCCCACCAAGGCCCGACTGGTCCGGAGATGGCAGGTGCTGGAGGGCACAGCCGCGAACCTTGAGCTGGCACGTCGGGCCAGGCTGACAGCCGCCGCCGAGCCCGGGAACCCATTCGCGTGGTCGTCAGCATACACTCGCGTCTCAGGCGATCTCCCACTTTCCGAGCTGCCGAAACTGGTGGTCTGGTCGGACACTGCACCGCTCGCTGTCGTTCGGTTCCAGCTCGATGTCACGGCTGGTGGCCTCGCCAAACTCAAGTTGAACTCGGCCGCGGGGCTGAGCCTTTACGATGGCCCGACCCCCATTGATGTGAAGTCGGAGATCACACTGGACCTCAAGCCCGGTCTCCAGTCGTTAACGTTAGTGATCGACCGAACGAAACGGACGGAGGATGTCCGGGTCGAACTGGAAGATGTCCCGAACTCTCCGGCTCGTGTGAGCGTCGTTGGTGGGAAGTAGACACCCGGTTGGGCCGTCGGCAATCATTGTGTCGCCGGTCTTGGGATCAGGATCACGGCCCCGGCGACCGGTCCGAACTCTCCTCGTTTCCCCTGCGCCGAATGCCTTACCCCGCTCTTCTTGCCGTCCATCTCTCCGATGGGGCGATCACCCCGCCCTGGCTGGTCGGCGGATTCATCGGGGCGGCCGGACTGCTCTTGATCGCATGCTGGCGATTGACCGAGGAATGGGTTCCGAGGATTGGCGTGCTGACCGCAGCGTTCTTTGTCGGGTCGTCAATCCACATCAAGCTGGCGATTTTGCCAACGAGTGTCCACCTCATCTTGAACGGACTGGTGGGAGTGATCCTCGGACGTCGGGCACCACTGGCGATTTCGGTCGGTCTTACCCTTCAGTACTTGCTGCTGGCACACGGAGGGTACACCACGCTCGGGTTGAATGCGTGCATTATCGGTCTTCCGGCAATCCTTGCGGGATGGCTATTCCCACTTCTGAGACGCGCCGGCCTACCAGCGTTTCCGCTCGGCTGCTTGCTGGGGGTCGGGGCCTGCGGGGCGTCTGTTGGGCTGAATTTCCTGGTGCTGCTACTTGGGGGAGAGGACGACTGGGAGACACTCGCGCAGCTCGTACTCATCGCCCACATCCCCGTGGTGATCGTGGAAGGGCTGATGCTCGGGGTGATCGTCCGCTACCTGGAGAAGGTCAAGCCGGAGATGCTGGGTATCCGGTCAGGCTGATCCGGGTGCAGCGCGGGAATGGGGGATCAACACTCCGGGCCTTCACCCCAGCTCTCATTCAGGAACCTGATATGACTGTCTTATTCCAGGAGCAATGATCGGTATAACGGGAGGGCGAGGCTCCTGCCGAGCGTGAGTGGTGCAGCTCGGCAGGAGCCTCGCCCTCCCATATATTCGTCCAATCGTCTTTCCGTGGATGAGACAGCCATAGCCGGTTCCTGTATCACGGTTTCGGAACTGCGGGGAGGTGCTCGATGAGATAGTGGGTCAATAACTCGTAAAGATGGCGTGTCGTGTTCTTGCCTTCGTTGATCGAATGGCTCCGATTTGGATAGGCCATCAGTGTGAAAGGCTTATTGAGTTCGATCAGCCTGTCTGCAAGTTTCTCTGTGCCCTGGTAGTGAACATTGTCGTCTCCCGTCCCGTGAACGATCAGCAGGTTCCCGCGCAATCCCGCCGCATGGGTGATTGGCGAGATTGTCTTGTAGTCCTCGGCGTTCTCCTGCGGCAAACCCATGTATCGTTCCTGGTAGATCGTGTCGTAGAGCCGCACGTCTGGCACCGGGGCGACAGACATCCCCGTGCGATAGACATCCGGTGAGCGGAACAGGAGGTTCAACGTCATCGATCCGCCGCCGCTCCACCCCCACACTCCGACCCGCGTCGCATCGAGATAGGGCCGCTTGAGCAACTCGCGCGCAGCCGCGACCTGATCCGCCGAGGCGAGCGTCCCGATCCGCCGGAAAGCCGCTTTTCGCCAGTCCCGCCCTCGTGGGCACGGTGTCCCGCGGTTGTCGACACATGCCACCACATACCCCTGTTGGGTGAGCAGGAGATGCCACAGATACTGGCTCCCGCCCCATCGGTCGATCACCGACTGAGCGGCGGGCTCGCCATAGACGTGGAAGACGAGCGGATACTTCTTCGCCGGGTCAAAGTTCGGCGGCTTCATCAGCCACCCGTCCAGCTTCACGCCGCTACCGATGTCGGCCCGGAAAAATTCTACCGGCGTCTGGGCCAGCTTCCCCACGGTCTCGCGGAGCTTCTCATTGGATGCGAGTACGCGGACGACCTTGTGGTCTGGAAGGGAAACAAGTTCAACGCGAGGAGGCTTGCCAAACGCAGAATACGTGTGGACCGCGACCGCACCATCGGGGGAAATGTCGTAGTCGTGCCAGCCTGCTTGGTCGGCCGGAGTCAACCGCTCGGGGGAGCTGGCTCCGTTCAGTGCGACGCGATAGAGGTACTGCTGCGTCGGGTTCTCCGGTGAGGCGAGGTAGTACACTCGCCCGGCTTTTTCGTCGATGTGGAGAACTCGGATGACATCAAAATCGCCGCTGGTCACCCGCCGGACCGTCGCCCCATCGCGCGAAGCGAGGTACAGGTGTCGCCACCCATCGCGCTCGCTGATCCAGGTGAAGGAGTTCCCTTTCTCAATCCACTCGACCGCATCGTCTTGAACATCGACCCAGGTGCCATCACGCTCAGTGAGGATCGTCCTCACCTGCCCGCTGGCGACCTCGGCGAGCATCACGTCCAATGCGTTCTGGAGGCGGTTGACGCGCTGGATCACGAGTTCCCTCGGATTGCCGGCCCACTCCATGCGAGGAATGTAGTAGTCAGTGCGGGTGTCACCCGGAATGTCCATCCACCTCGTCGGTCCACCCGTTGCCGCGACAACCCCGACCCGACAGGTCGAGTTCCGCTCTCCGGTCTTGGGGTAGGCGAACGTCTTCAGGATTGGGTAACTCTCGGTGGTGTTGTCGATGAGCGTGAACGTCTTCACTCCGCGCGTGTCGAGTTGCCAGTAGGCGATCTGTTTTCCATCAGGACTCCAGCGCCAGCCGTTGCGACAAAAGAATTCTTCCTCGTATACCCAGTCGAAAGTCCCGTTGATGATTTCGGTCGAGCCGTCGGTCGTCAGTCTTGTTGCAGGCCCGCCCTCTGCCGGTTCCACGTACAGGTTGTTCTCGCGGACATAGCCAACTCGAGTGCCGTCGGGTGACAGTTTGGCGAACATGAGGGTCGAGGGCTTACTGTCGCCACCGAGCCTGGTGAGCTTCCCGGTTGAGCGGCGATAGGTCCAGTAGTCGCCACGGGTGTTGACACGCCAGACTTTTACGGAGTTCGTGAAGATCAGGACGACGTCAAGATCCTTCGCCAACTCATAGCCATGAATTGCGAGAGGATCTTTCGCATTCTGCGGGATGAGTTTCTCCGCGGGAACCAGTACCTCACTTTTCCCGGTCGCATCAAACCGGACGATGTCGCTGGCCCCTTTGTGCGATTTCGATGGCTGGAGAGTAGTGTACGCGCTGCCATCGAGCCACTTCACCTGCGGAACTCGGTCACCGCCGAAATCGTTGGAGGCGAAGATCCGGTCGAGGGTTAGCCTGGTCGGATCTGTTGGTTGAGGTTGAGCGGCGGCAGGAGCCAGGGTCAGGAACAGGAAGAGTAGCGCACGACGGTACATAGAGGGCTCCGGGGTGGCGATACGGGTTTTAGACTGGCAGCGCGGGAGCGATCTGACAAGCGAGATTGGGAGTTCTGGAGAGGTTTTGCCGAATCGATGGGCTGCGCAATCCGACCTGATCGCCGGAAGGTTCACCGCACCATAAATCGATCTTGCTGCGTGAGAAGGCGTGCCATCGCTCACTCGCAAGCCACGGCTTTTGCCCCTGTTTCGGCTTCAGGAGTCGATAATGAACCGGTTGGGATGGAGTGGTGTGGTCTTCGTTCTGACGGCCACACAGGCTTTTGCTCAGACTGTCTCCACCTTTGCCGGTACGGGCGTGAAGGGCTTTTCCGGGGATGGTGGCCCGGCCGAGAAGGCTCAACTCGATAACCCTTTTGCCGTGGCCCGTGGGCCAGACGGCTGCCTCTACATTTGCGATGTCGGAAATCACCGAATCCGACGGGTCGCGCAGGACGGTACGATTTCAACTTACGCAGGGAACGGCAAACGCGGCTACTCGGGCGACGGAGGTCGGGCGACCGAGGCAGCCTTGAACTCGCCCTATGAGCTGGCATGGGACAAGGCCGGGAACCTCTTTTTCGTCGAGATTGGCAACCATGTCGTCCGCCGGATCGATTCCAGGACGGGCGTGATTTCGACAGTCGCTGGCACCGGTAAGCCCGGGTTCGGGGGCGACGGCGGACCGGCAATCCAATCGCAATTGAACCAGCCGCATAGCCTGGCGTTCGACCCTGCGGGCGACCTTTACGTCTGCGATATTCTGAATCACCGAATCCGGCGGATCGATTTGAAGACTGGAACGATCTCGACCTGGGCCGGCAGCGGTGAGAAGAAGACTTCGCCTGACCACTCGCCAATCGTCGGCTCGTCTCTCCACGGGCCGCGGGCACTCGCGTTTGCCCCTGACGGGAAACTCTGGCTGGCTCTGCGTGAAGGTAACGCCGTGCTTCAGCTCGATCCGAAGGCGGGAGTGATCCGTCACGTCGCCGGGACCGGGAAAGCCGGCTTCACTGGCAATGGCGGTCCAGCGACCGAGGCGACGCTTTCGGGTCCCAAATGCGTGAGCCTCAGCCCGTCGGGCAACGTCTACCTCGCCGACACGGAATCGCACTCCATTCGCTTCATCGACGTGAAAAATGGGACTCTGGAACTGCTGGTCGGCGATGGCAAACCCGGAGATGGCCCCGACGGCAACCCGCTCAAGTGTCGGCTCGCCCGCCCGCACGGAGTCTTTGTCGACAAGGACGGGTCCGTCTACATTGGCGACAGCGAGAACCACCGGGTGCGGATTGTGCGCCCTTGACTTGCACCTGGAATGAAACAGCCTCATTCCAGGTGCAAGCGTCGGTCTAACGGGAGGGCGAGGCTCCTGCCGAGCGTGAGTGGTGCGGCTCGGCAGGAACCTCGCCCTCCCATTTGCATGTCTGGCCGTCTTTCCATTGATGCGACAGCCTCTGCGACTTCCTGTATGAGGAACGTGTTGAGAACCTACTCGTCATCAGGCTCTTTCACCGGGACAGGCTTGGTTCCAGCGGCGGGAGTGGTTTTCTTCGATCCATTCGCTTCACTCGGATCGGATTTGGCAGGGACGGTTCGACCGGCCTTCGGAGCCGGCAGCGGACCAGTCGGCTGAGCGCCTTCAAACCGGGCGAGCTTCTCCCGACAGTCCTGGAGCCCTCTCTGGAGTTCCTTGACCGTCTCTTCCAGATGGATGGCCTGGGAGTCCCGGGCGGTTTTCCGCTCCAGATCCGCGGCCTTGTTCTTCTCGACCTCCTGCTGGAGTTTCTGGACCTCGTCCCGGGCCGCCTTGAGGTCGATCGCCATCGCAGCAAGCCGCTCCTTGAGGAGGTCCACCCCAGCGACATCCTTCTTCAGAACCTCCACCGCGGCCATCCGCTCCTTGAGGAGGTCGATCCCCGCCGTGTCCTTTTTTAACCCATCGATCGCCGCTCCGCTGGTGGCCACACGCTCCTTGACGGTCTCGATATCGGCCTTGTAACCCTCGACGACATGAATCCGGTCGAACAGCGCCTTGGAACGGGTGTCAACATCCTCTTTCTTTGCCAGTGCCATCCGGGCTTCACGCTCCCGCGCGAGTTCACTTCGCAGGTCGCTGATCCCACCACTCAGGTTGTTATAGAGTGTCACCGCCGAAAGCGCGACGATGCTGAGAATTGTGCCGCCGAAGACTCGCCAGAATAGCGACATCTTCTCTTCTTCTTTGTTGTCACCTGGGGAACGCTGACCAGCCGCGGCCCCCGTTCGCAGAGCTTCCGCTGTCGCCAACAAATTGGTCCGTGCGGCGGATTCGTCGCATTCTTGCTCGACACGTTTCTGAATCACGGTTCCATCCTCTTATGCTCCACCCGCCCGATTCAGGCGGCTCGAGATCTCCAGCGGCCGATCCGTTGGCCGCGCGGACTCCGGTCGTCCGGGTAACCTGGGTCGCGGGGTATAACGCCTCCGTTATGGCCGTGCAAGGGAAACCTGGCAAGGTTTAGGTTTTGAGTGGAAGTTGAAAGTTGGGGACAGGAAGCCTTTCACTCATCTTCCAACCGTGAGAACGGTTTCGCAGCTTTAAACTCAAAACTTGAAACTTTAAACCACGCCAGAGATCCCCCGGCCAAACTGGTTGATCCGTTGCCCGTTATCCTGGGTTCTGTTCGTGGAATGCTGGGATGGGGCGAGTTTGCGCAGCCATCGTGGAAACAACCCCGTCGTTGACCAGCGGGTTCTCAGGCAGACGCCTGGAAATGACCTACCACGATCCTGGGGGGGTGCCACGGGCGATGCACGCGGAGAGCCTCAAGGGCTCGGCGGATGTCGGGCGGGAGGGGGGCTTCGACCTCCAGCCATTCCCCCTTTCGGGGGTGCCGGAACCGGAGCCGGAATGCATGGAGAGCTTGCCGAGCAATCAGGATCTCATCCTCGCCGCGAGGCAGGTCTGGAACCAGATCCGCCAGAGTGAACCGCTCGCGTCCGCCGTAAAGCCGGTCGGCCACCACCGGGCAGCCGACACTCGCCAGGTGAACCCGGATCTGATGCGTCCGGCCGGTCCGAGGCTGGATGCGGACCAGAGCGTAGCTGCGGAATCGCTCCAGAACCTCGTAGTAACTCAAGGCATCCTTTGCCTCCAGGTCGGCCGGGTCGTGAGTGACGATCATCTTCTCCCGATCGTGCGGGTGATGCTTGATCCGGGCTTCGATATAGTCGGTGTCGCGGTCCGGTTCTCCGGCCGTCAGGGCAACGTACTCCTTGAAGACCTTCCGAGTCTCGAACTGGTTCGAACACTCGCGATGTGTCTGGTCGTCCTTGGCGATCAGGATGACGCCGCTGGTGTCCTTGTCGAGTCGGTGGACGATTCCTGCCCGGAAAGCCCCATTCTCACGGCTCAGGTGTTCGCGAAAATGGAACTGGAGAGCGTTCACCAGTGTTCCGGACCAGTTCCCCTTGGCCGGGTGGACGACCATGTCCGATGGTTTGTTGATGACCGCCAGGAACTCGTCCTGGTAGAGAATGTCAAGTGGGATGTCTTCCGGAACCGGTAGGTCATGCTCCGGGGCCGGCATCGCGATGTGGAGTCGATCGTTTTTGCGGACCTTGTAGCTCGGTTTGCTCGGTTTCCCGTTCACCAGGATGCCGTCGGCCTCGATCGCTTTCTGAATCTCCGACCGGCTGAAGTCCTGAAGGTGCATGTGAACGTAAAGGTCCAGCCGCATCCCCTCCGCCTTGATTTTCGCGATCAGGTCGATCGGCTCACGGGATCGCACTGGGATCGGAAGGAGGGCCTCGGCATCGGCCACGATGTCGTCATCGGGGTCGGGGTCGGCCATTGCGAGGCTCCGGAGTGAACCCCGGGCAAGAGCGAGGGGTGGAGGGAAACGCGAACGGGGGGCAGGTGCCCCCCGTGCGTTCTGGCTTACTTTTTCGGCGCGATTGGCGGCGGAGCTGGCACCGGAGGGCTTGGTGTTGGTTTTGGACCGGGGGGCGACCCCTCAGGAGGCTTTGGTGCTGGCGGTGTCGAGCCAGGCGTCGTCGGTGCGGCCGACTTCGGACTCGGGGCAGGAGCATCAGGTGCCTTCGGGGGCGACGGAGTCGATGGGGGAACCACCCCGGACGGCTCTGGCGCCATCGGCCCAGGGGAGAAGGGGGCACCAAACATTCCAGGCGATCCACCAGGCACGCCTGGGATCGAAAATGGTGGTGGGCCACCTGAAGGGGACTGGGGACCCACACCCGGGAGCAGTTGCGGCTCAAGCTTATAGAGTCCGATCTGCACCCGCAAAAGTTCGTCTCCGATGGTGCTTGAAGGGGCTTTGAGGGCAGCGGATAGCTTCTTCGCGTCCTCTCCCCACGGAGTCCCGTCGGCCACCTCCGCCAGTTTGTCGAGGTGGTCCGACAGGGCCTTGATGCTCCCCCGGAACTCAATGCTGTTCTCTTTCGTCAGCCCGATGAGCGCAGCCTCGGCCTTGGCCAATCCGAGGTAACACTCCGCCCGTAGAACCGGATCGTTCTTGAAAGGCGCAGCGAGCCGAGCCAGCGTGTCGCGGGCCTCCTCGACATTCTCGATCGCCTTCTTCCGCTGAGCCTCATCTTGTGCTGCGGACAGCTTCTCGATCCCGTCCGGCCCAAGCTGATACCGGGCAATCTGAAACTCGGCGACCTGACCAGCCAGCGAATTCGGGTTGGCCTTCGCAAAGTCTTTCAAGGACGAGATCGAGTTCTTGGTTTCCAGTTCGACCCACGTTCTGGATGTCTCGACGACCTTTGCGGATCGGAAATAGAAATATCCACCAATCGCAGTGACTGAAATTAGAATGACAGCCATCACCCGGTAGCTGAGTAGCTTTCCCTGCTTGAAGAGCGTCCACCACTGGGAGAGCTTCTCGGCGAGGGCGGTCGTTTCCGGGTCGTGCTTCTGCTCGGTACTCATTCCGGGCTCCATTCCGCGGGCGAGAGGCAGTTGGCGGCTGGAAACGCAAAACTGGCACAGCCGTTACAACCGGCGGATTAGGTTGATGATAGGACCCCCTCCAGGGAGGGTCAACGGCAGGTCTTTTCTGGTCGCCAAGGCGATTCGCGGATCGTGCCCAGGTGGCTGGAGGCGTAACCTCTCCTCATACAGGAACCTGTTGAGGCTGTGGTATCTATGGAAAGACGATTGGACGTATAAATGGGAGGGCGAGGCTCCTGCCAAGCTGCACTACCCTCACGCTCGGCAGGAACCTCGCCCTCCCGTTAGACCGATGATCGCTCCTCGAATGAGACAGCTTCAGCGGATTCCTGTATGAGAACTCGCCGCTGGGCTGGTGTTGCGAGAGAGTCGGTCGCCGACCGACCGGTTGTTAGCCGCGCGGCTCGTCTCCCGCGACGACTAACCCCACCAACTTCTGCCATCGGGATTGCCGTTCCTTCTGGAGGCTGCCGATTCGCTCTTGCACCCAGTCCTCAATGGCCTCGGCGGTGTTCGGGGTGCGATCGAGGTCGCTGGGAAACGGGATCTGGTCGTCTGGGGTTGGCCGGGTCGCCGAACGTCGGTAGCCCAGGGCCTGGGTGATTGCCAGCCGGGCGATTTCCGCCTGGACTTTGCCCAACTCGGCGTTCAAGGACTTGATCCCGGCCAGTTCCTTTTGAACGGCTGACGCCTTTCCGTCCTGTCCTCCGCCCGAGAGTTGCAGCATCATCAAGAGCGATTGCTGGATCTGGTCGAACATCTGACCGTGGAGTTCGCCAAACTGCCGCAGGATCGTTCCGATCAGATCACTCGTCGGCTGGTCGTTGTGGTTGGAGTTGAGACCACCCCGGCTCCCCAGGCCGTTCCAATCGGGGACAGCGTGCGGGTATCCGGATATGACCTCCGTCTGAGGACGGGGTGTGGGCGGCGACGGAATGGCCGGCGGACTTGGGACCGTCCCGGACACCAGGATGGGGGCCGACAGCGATCCCGAGGCTGCGCCTGGTCGGAACACATCGCACATGATGTGTGAGCTGGGGAGCCCGCACATGGGATCAGTCGATGGAAGGTTTCCGAGAGGAACCTCGTCTTCCTCGACGGTGGGCAAAACGGGGGCGATCCAGGTGGTCGCGAGCGATGGGGCCTCCGGGAGAGTGGGCTCGGGGGGTGGGCTACCCGCAAGCCGCGTTGAGGAAAGGCTCGCGGCCCGGTTGCTCACAGGAGTGTGACTGAGGGACGGATACCGGCAACTGATCAGGAACCGGCCAACCCACAATTCGGCTCCGTTGGGCAAAGGCGCAACCCGCATCCGCTCGCCGCTGACAACCACCCCCCGACCGGACAGATCCACCACCCACAAGCCGCCTGGGGTGTGGACCAGCCCACAGTGGTAAGCCGCGATGTCGTCGGCATTGAGATGGATCTTGCAACCTTCAGCCCGACCAACCAACGTGATCGTCCGGTTCACCGGCCACCGGTCCCGTGCCCGTTTCCCATTCCGGAAGTCGAGTTGAACAGCCGGTCGGGACAGGTCAGGAAACGGGTTCGACTGAAGGGGGGTATGATTGAGCTGGCGGGCGGGAGGGTGAGACGACACCGGGCTGCGAAGGTGGACACGAAACGGACCGATCCGTACTGGCACTCCCGCGTCCAACCAGCCTGGTCCAGACACCCCGGAGGGCCACACGAGGCCCGCCCGGCTTCCCAGATCAATGGCGAACACTCGGCCGTCAACCACCTGGAACCAGGCGTGCCGCAGGTGGACATCCGGATCGTTGAGTGTAACGTCACATGCCTCGTCGCGGCCGATCAGAGTGAAAGGTTGGTGAAGGCTCCCCTCGGCCAGCACTCCATCCTCCGACAGCCCGATCCGCAAATCCAACGGGCCGATCGCACCACACGCTTGAGCAAACTGGGTGATGAGTGGGTCGTTCACCACGGGCGGACCCTCTTGTATCCCCGGCGACGGGAGCGGTGCCCCGAAGCGATGAAACGAAATCAGTTCCTACTATAGTCCAATATTTCCGATTAAACCGAGGATTCCAGCCAATCTGGGTCGAGTTCGTTTGCCCCCTGAATTTGCCCGGACCTCTTGCAGCGTTAGTGTGGAGAGTTGCCACGCGACCTAAGCGACGGTTTTATCAGATGATAGGAGTCGTCAGCCTGGTCTCGAACAGTCCCGGGTGTTTTCGGGCTCATTACAAGCTATGGTATCATCGGAACTGTGGCCGCTCGCTGGCTTCATGCGGTCGGGGTCTGCTACCCACCGGGCCAGATCCGATCGGAACACTCTCCCGCTGAAAAGGTGCTGCCGTGACTCCCAAGTCCGCCGCCGGGTCGAACCAACCTTCGTACCAGAGCATTCCCTCCGTCTGGCTCACTGGCAGCCTCGCATTGACCATCATCTGTATCCTCGGGTTCGTCTACTTTCCACTTCTGAAGTATTCGTTTGGGCAATGGCTCAAGCCTGATTACTCACACGGCTTCCTGGTGCCAGTGTTCGCTGGCTATCTTGCCTGGACGAGGCGGAACCGGGCTCCCACCCAACTCCAGTGGCCGGACGTGTGGGGGATCGCCTTTGTGGTTGTCGGGGCCGTGCTGTTTCTGCTCGCCGGACTCTCGAACATCGCCCGGGAATGGCTCCAGGGAGTTTCTCTGATTCTCAACCTGTGCGGCGCGACTCTGATCCTCGGCGGAAAGCGAAGCTTCCTCTGGCTCTGGCCGTGCCTCGCCTTCCTGGTTTTTATGTTCCCGCTCCCCTATCGAGTCGAACACCTCCTCGGTTGGCAACTCCAGAGGGTGGCAGCGTCCGGATCGGAATACGCCCTCCAGACGATCGGCTACCCGACCTTCCGGGAGGGGATCAAGATCCACTGCCAGGACCATATTCTGGAGGTCGAAAATGCGTGTAACGGGCTGAGTATGCTCCTCACCTTCATCGCGTTGTCGGTCGCGATGGCAATGGTGGTCCGGCGGCCGTGGCTGGACCGAGGGCTTATCCTGCTGTCCGCCGTCCCGATCGCGATCTTCTCGAATATCTTGCGGATCGCGGCCACCGGGGTGCTGTACAACGAAGCCGGGAAGGAACTCGGAGACAAGGTGTTCCACGACTTTGCCGGGTGGATGATGATGCCGCTGGCCCTCGGCTTGTTGCTACTGGAGTTGAAAGTGCTCGACTGGGTTCTCCTCGAAGACCTTGGGAAGGCATCGCGGGAAGACGTCATTCGCATGGGGGTGAAACCCGCCCACCTCTTCATGACCTCGTTCGAGGCGAACGGGACGAAACCGACCGCTGCCCCGCCCGTCAGCAACCCGCTCACAAGCCCCCGTCCGCCACGGGGTTCGGGACGTTGACCACTCCCCCACCGGTCACCCCGACCCGCCGCACCTACGCCCTGGCAGCGCTCGGGTTTGCCGCCTTCATTGTGTACGGCAGCCTCATCCCGTTCAACTTCCACCCCAGGCCGTGGCCCGAGGTGGTCGATGCCTATGCCTGGGCGATCACCAACCGGGTGGCGATCGAGTCCCGATCCGACGTCATTGCGAACATTCTCATTGCCGTTCCGCTCGGATTCACCCTGCTCGGAGCGTTCCGGGTCGACCGTCCAGGCGGCCGACCGGATCTCCTCACCGGGTTGGCCTGCCTGCCCGTCTGCGTTGGACTGGCGGCTGCGGTTGAGTTCGGCCAGTTGTACCTCCCGTCTCGAACCTGTTCGGGTCAGGATATCTGGTGCCAGGGGCTCGGGGCTGCGCTCGGAATGGCGCTGTGGATCGTCGCTGGACGCACACTCACCGCACACGCCCGAGTCGTGTGGGGTCGGACGAACTCCGCTGGCGTCGCTGGCCGCATGTTGATCGCCTACCTCGCCCTTCTCGCGTTCATCCAGATGCTTCCCCTGGATCTGAATCCGAGCCCTGCCGGGTTGTATCGGAAATTCCGCGATGGAGGGGTCCGGGGGGTTCCATTCGTCGAATTCCACGGGGTGACCTCCGTGCGAATCTGGGGATGGCTGAGCGGCTCGGAACACCACGCTCCACCACCAACAGTTGACGAATCGTCGGAAGCGACCTGGAAGGAAGTCGGTAAGTTGGTGCAAGTGTTTGGCCTGTATCTGCCCGCGGGACTCCTCGCGGGTCAGCTTCCCGGACGGTTCTGGGGGCGTATGACCCGGGTGGCAACCGCCTCGATTCTCTTTGCGGGGGCAATGGAGACAATTCAGTTGCCTGTCACATCCCGGACCCCGAGTAGCACCGACGCACTCATCGGCGCTGCGGGCCTGCTCGTGGGTTGGGGGATCGGACGCCATTGGGGGAATGGAATGCGAGCCGAACTGGCGTTCGTCTTCGCGCAATTGTGGTTCGCATCCCTACTGGTGGTGTACTGGCAACCATTCGACTTTCGCGACCAGCCGGCTACATTCGATTGGATTCCCGGCTTACCTCTGGAGAGCGGCGACCCACTCTTCACCCTGGAAGAGTTGCTCACCAAACCGCTCCTGTTCGCTCCGATTGGGGTGTTGGTGGCGGTGGTCGCTGCCTCCTCCTCTGGACGGGCAAGCCTGATTCGCGCTGCGATCGTCGGGATGGGCGTTTCGGCTGCCATCGAGATCGGGCAACTGTTCCTGACATCCCACACACCGTGTGTGACGGATGTGCTGCTCGGTGGGTTTGGGGGGGTTGTCGGAGCGTGGAGCGTGGCCCGGATGAGTGGTACTCGCGAAGGAAACGTCCGACCCGGAATGTACTAATGTTGGGGTGCGTGGTGACGGACACATTACACACAGCCCCGGAGACAGGAGGGAAAGTGAGCGTCGGACTGCCGACCTGCGCTGAGCCCGTGCCCGCTCCCGACCCCATGTCAGATCCAGTGGATCTCCCGCTCACGGTCATCGAACCGCGGACGGGGTGGGTGGTGGTGAACCTCCAGGAACTTTGGCGATACCGCGAGCTCCTGTTCTTCCTCGCCTGGCGGGATGTCAAGATCCGCTACAAACAGACCGCACTGGGGCTCGGCTGGGCGGTGGCCCAACCGCTTGCCACGATGGCTGTCTTCGCGCTGTTCCTTGGCCGGGCAGCGGGTGTGTCGGCCGGGATCGAGCACTATCCCCTCTATGTGTTCGCCGGGATGGTCGGGTGGGCATTTTTTAGCAACACGGTCTCGGCGGCCGGAATGAGCGTGATCAGCAACGAGCGGCTGGTCACGAAAATCTACTTCCCGCGACTGATCATCCCGCTGAGCACAGTCGGGGTGGGTCTGTTCGATCTGGGCATCGCGACCGGGCTGCTCGGGGTGATCGCCCTGGCGTATGGGGTGGCCCCTGGGTGGTCTCTGTTGGTGCTCCCCTTCGCCATTATCATGCTGGCGGTGGCCGCGGCGGGGGTTGGCGTCTTGCTCTCGGCCCTGGTTGTCGCCCAGCGGGATTTCAAATACGTGCTCACGTTCGGGGTGCAACTGTGGATGTTCGCAACCCCCTGCGTGTACATGTCGTCGGAGTCGCTTCACCCGACGGCCCGAATGCTCCTGCCGCTCAACCCGGCGTATGGGCTGATCCAGGGATTCCGTGATTCCGCCCTCGGAGGGCCGATCGATGTGTACTCGTTTGGGTTGTCGTCGATCGTCGGTGTGGTCATTGCCTTCGTCGGGCTGGTGTACTTCCGACGAGTCGAGCGGAGCTTTGCGGATACGATCTGATTCGGGTGTAACCGGTCGGGCTCTAAGCCTCGAAGAGACGGCAGATAGTAGCCCAGGGCTTACGCCCTGGGCTACTGTCTGACATCCCTTCGGGACTCAATACCTCGGCTTTGGGGCGACACCGGTTACACCCGGTTTGATTCAGGGAGGCGACGAAGGGTTAGGGAACGGAGGCAAAGTGGGGTAGGCTTCCAGCCTGCCAGAATGTGATTCAAGGCCCCCAAAGCAGTTCTTTGAATTGGGTCATTGGCAGGCTGGAAGCCTACCCCACTGTGAGGCTCTCAGCGAAACTGACCGATTCATGTGAGGTCCGATGAAGCCAGCGATCCGGGCCGAAAACCTGTCGAAACGCTATCGCCTCCAGCGGGGGCCGCGGGGCGGCACGAACCTCACCGAGAACCTCATCGGCAGTGTACGGGCCGCCTGGGGGCGGCTACGCTCGCTGGCCAGAACGCAGGTGGAAACCGGGACGGACGAGTTCTGGGCGCTCAAAGACGTGTCGTTCCAGGTCGCTCCCGGCGAAGTGGTTGGTGTGATTGGACGGAACGGCGCGGGGAAAAGTACCCTGCTGAAAGTACTGTCCCGGATTGTCGAACCGACCGGCGGTCGGGCCGAGGTTCGCGGCCGGATGGGGAGTCTGCTTGAGGTCGGAACGGGCTTCCACCCTGAGTTGACGGGCCGGGAGAATGTCTTCCTCAACGGCAGCATTCTCGGGATGAGCCGGCGGGAGATCGCCCGGAAGTTCGATGCGATCGTAGGCTTCAGCGAGGTCGAGCAGTTCCTCGACACACCGGTGAAGCGATACAGCAGCGGCATGTATGTCCGGCTGGCATTCGCGGTCGCTGCGCATCTGGAGCCGGAAATTCTGATCGTCGATGAGGTGCTCGCGGTTGGGGATGCGACATTTCAGCGGCGGTGCGTCGACCGGATGGCCGAACTCGCCCGCGGCGGCGGAACGATCCTGTTCGTCAGTCACAATATGCAACTGATCCCGCAACTGTGCCGGCGGGCGATCCTGCTCGAACGCGGGCGGGTGGCCAGCGAAGGGGAGGCCGGGGCGGTCACAAGGGCGTACCTGGACGGAATGGTCGCGGATGCCCGGACCGGCGACCTCCGGGACAAGCCACGGACCGGGGATGGCCGCGCTCGATTTGTCCGCGCCTGGCTGGCCGATCCCGCCGGCCAACCGCTGGCCCAGTTCACTTGCGGCGACGATCTGGTTGTCCGCATGGCAATCGAGTCGACTGTCGTGGTTGCGAATGTGGCGGCCGCGGTGGTCATCACCACCCATCACGGCACACGGGTGATCACCAGTTGGACGCCAGAGGTGGGGTTCACCTTGGCGCTCCAGCCCGGGGTGCAGGAATACGAGTGCCGATTCCGCCAGGTCGCTCTCCGTCCTGGCCACATGGTTCTGGTCACCCTGTGGCTATCTGATGGCGAAGTGCTCGATTTCGTGGAAAATGCGGTGGTGGTGGATGTGGTCGGGACGGAGCGGCACCGCCACCTGTCACCGGATGGGAATCAGGGAGTGGTAGTGTGCGAATATGACTGGCGGGAGGTGCCGCCGGGGTGACCGGCCAGCACGAGGCGAGATGCTCAAACGACTGGTCAAAAGGGTGTTCCCTCGCCTCCCGGCAATCCGGGCGGCGGCCGCGCGGGAGTGGCAAGCTGCCCTTGCGGTCGGGGCTACAGCCGCAGCTCGGTTGTGGGTCGCCCGGCAAATCGAGGCCGGACGGACCACTGGCCGGTTGTCCCGGCTGAATCTGGCCGGTTACCGATTCCCCCTGTGCTTTCGGCCTGGCGGGAGCGATCCGTGGGTGATTGGCCAGGTGTTCGTTCGCCAGGAGTACGCAGCCGTCGCCGGATTGCCGGGTGTGGAATTCATCATTGACTGTGGGGCGAACATTGGGTGTACCACGTTCTACCTGCTGCACCGTTACCCGACGGCTCGGGCGGTGGTGGTGGAGCCCGACGCCAATAACATGGCGCTCTGTCGCCGGAACCTCGCTCCATTCGGGGATCGGGTGACGTTCGTCGAGGCCGGGGTGTGGTCCTCGGCTGGTCCGTTAGTCGTTGAGAGGGCAGGGTTTCGGGATGGGGCCGAGTGGGCCTATCGCGTCCGCCCGGCGGCCCAGGCCGAGACACCGGACGTGACGGCCGTGACAGTCTGCGACCTGCTCGAATTGGGAGGGTTCCCGCGAGTCGACTTACTGAAGATCGATATCGAAGGAGCGGAGGTCGAGGTGTTTGCTCCGGGCTCCGAGCGGTGGCTCCAACGAACCCGCAACATTGCGGTCGAGGTCCACGGTCCGGACTGTGAGAGAGCGGTTCTCGCCTCTCTGGCCGGATTTCGATACCAGCGGGAAACATCCGGGGAACTGGCTGTGTTCCGGGACATCCTGCCGAACGTAGCGTGTCCAACGGGATGAGTTTGGGTGTTGTGGTGCGGACTGCCGCAACCCTGCGAGGGGAAGAGGATGGCGGACGACCGGCCACGAATCAGCGTGGTGGTGCCCAGCTACAATCGGGCGTCATTCCTGCCGGGGTGTGTCCGGTCCCTGCGCGAGTGCGGCGTCGCCGGACTGGAAATCGTGATCGTCGACGATGGGTCGACAGATGATACCCGTGCCGTGGTCGAGTCCCTCCAGCCAGGTCTGACATACGTCTACCAGGAGAATAAACGGCTGCCGGGCGCCAGAAACACTGGTATCCGGGCCAGCCGGGGGCGGTACATCGCGTATCTGGATTCGGATGACTACTGGCTCCCCGGCGTTCCGGAGCGAATGGCCGACCTACTGGATCGGCATCCGGAGTTGGGCCTGGTGTTCGCCGATGCCCGAATGGGGAACCCAGAGCAGGGGTATGAATCGTGGTACAAGGCGGCCGGCGGGGGGGAATTCTCGTCTCTCCCCGCGACCGAGCCGGAGCCAGGATTGCGGCTTCTGGAGCCGCTGCCGCTTTACAGGCTGATGCTCAAGCAGAACCCCATCTTCACCGGAGCGATGATGCTCCGCCGGGAAGTGGTGCTCGACGCTGGGATGTTCGATGAGACCCTCGTGACCGGTGAAGACTGGGAGGTGTGGCTGCGGTTGGTGCATCGCGTCCGTTTTGGAGCCTGGTATGAGCCGATGGCGATCTACACCAAACATGATGAAGCAATGACGGCCAACCGGGAGTTCATGCAAAAAGCCTGGTGCGAAGCCCTCCTCCGGCACGCCCGCCAGGCGCCCGGGCTTGGGGTCGGGCCGGCCGACCTCCGCCTCCTGAGAGCCGCGATCCGCAGGCAACTGTTCGGCTACGCCTACACAGCGTATGATCGGGGCGATTACCGAACGGCCCGCGAGCGATTCGGGCGGGCGCTTCGGGACGGCCAGTTCAGTCCGACGGCGGCGGTGCTCTGGGCCGTGTGTGCCTTACCCAACCCGCTCCCGCGACTGGTCCGCCGGGTGAAGCAGGTCGTCACCGGGTAACCGCATGGCCCCACCACGCCCCGCGTACTCCGTGATCGTCCCGACCTACCGGCGCCCGGATGTCCTGGCTCTCTGCCTGGAGAGGCTCAGCAGGTTGGACTACCCGCCGAAGCAGGTGGAGGTGCGGGTGTACGACAACGGTTCGCCGCGGGATAGCCGGGCGGTCGTCGACCGCTTCCGGGATCGGCTAGCTCTCACGTACACCCTCAACGAGCCCGGGCATGGGCTCGGGTACTCCCTTCGCCGGGGAGCCAGGGAGTGCCGGGGTGAGCGGGTGGTCGAGTTGAACGACGATGCCCTTGTCCCACCCGACTTCCTGACGGACCTGGATCGCGCGTTCGCCTCCGATTCTCGAATCGGGGTTGTCGGGGTGAGGGCTCTGGAGAAGGGTTACGCTGCGAACGGGACCGGGATCGGCCGGATCGACACGCGTTCCCGCGTGATCGTCGGGAACTTCGACCGGGCGACGGAAGGGCCGGTGGAAGTCGAACACGTGTACGGGTTCTGCTATGCGTACACCCGGGCAGTACTGGAAGCGGGTGGGGGGCATGACGCCGTGCTACTGGCGAAAGACTACAGTACGGGCAACCGGATCGAGACGGACCAGTGCCTGACTGCCCGGCGACTCGGGTTCCGTGTGGTGTACGACGGGCGGGTGGGGGTGGAGCACCTGGCGAAGCCCCGGGGGGACGTGAGCGAGCGGTCGCCACGTTGGCGGGTCAACGAGATCCGCAACACCCTGTACCTGTTCCTCAAACATTACGGGCTGTTTGGTCGGTCGTTCCTGGCCCTCCGCTACCTGCTTCTGCACGACCTCGGAGTGCTCTCCGCAATCCGGCAGCCGACGCGGAAGAACCTCGGCTACGTGTGGACCGGGTTGGCCGCCCGCGCAAGCGCGATCGCCCATTACATTGAGTGGGCGAATTCCTGAACCAGGAACGCACCAAGCCTCGGCAGAAGAATACCGACCGTCGGGGATAGCAATTTGTGGCGGCCCGGTCAGGCTCCCGGAGGGGTATCATGAAGGTGGTGATTCTTGCCGGTGGATACGGAACGCGATTCGGGAAGGCCACCGACCTCCTGCCCAAGCCGATGATCCCGGTCGGACCGTTCCCGATCGTCTGGCACATCATGCGACACTACGCTCACTTCGGGTACGACGATTTCGTTTTGTGTACGGGGTACAAGTCGGAAGTGATCAAGGAGTTCTTCAATAATTTGGAGGTGTACAGCAACGATTTTACCCTGGATTTCCGGGGTGAGGGCGCGCCGCGGCGGACGGTCTACCGGACCGGTTCGTTCCGCCCCCGGGTGACGCTCGCCTACACCGGTCAGGACACCATGACGGGCGGGCGACTGCGACGGGTCGCCAAATACCTCGGGGATGAGCCAGAATTCCTGCTCACCTATGGGGACGGCGTGTCGAACCTGGACGTGACCGATCTGGTCAAGTTTCACCGCTATCATGGCAAAGCCGCGACTTTGACGGCGGTCTACCCACCGCCCAAATTCGGGGATCTCAAGATCAGTGGGAATCAGGTGACCGACTTTGCCGAAAAGAAGGGCGACCAGGGCGCGATGGTCAACGGTGGGTTCTACGTGTTCAACCGCGAGGTTCTTAATTACCTGGAAAACGACACCACTTGCGTTCTGGAAAAGGGTCCGATGGAGCGGCTTGCCCGTGAGGGGCAACTGATGGCGTATCGTCACACCGGCTTCTGGCAGTGCATGGATACGACACGCGACCTGGATGGGCTCCAGAAGATGTGGGCATCCCGGGCCGCGCCGTGGAAGGTCTGGACCGACGACTACCAGGATTAGGGTCTGCTCCCCCTTCCTTTTGAGGGAAGGGGGTTGGGGGGTCAGGTTCTGGCAGCCGGCCCTTACGAGCAAGCAAAACGCATCGGCGTATTCTGTGTGCTGTTTGAGTAGGGCGTAACCGGTCGGGCTCGGAGCCCCAATGGGGCGGCAGAAAGTAGCCCAGGGCGTCAGCCCTGGGAGCCAGGGCATGCGGTGTAACACCTGCCCCGCCCGGGGCTTACGCCCTGGGCTATTGTCTGCCGTCCCTTCGGGACTCAATACCTCGGCCCCGGGCCGACCCCGACCGGTTACACCCGTTTGAGTAATAGGACCCGTGAACCATCCCACCTGCTTCGATAATGTCTACCGCGGGCGGTCCGTGCTGGTCACGGGGCACACGGGCTTCAAGGGCTCGTGGCTGTGCCTGTGGCTGGCCGATTTGGGAGCCCGCGTGACCGGCTTTGCGCTTCCGCCACCCACTCGCCCGAGCCACTGGGAGTTACTCGATCTCCCTGGTGACACATCAATCATCGGCGACATCCGCGATCCGGCAGCCCTCACCGCGGCCTTTGCTGCCAGTCAACCGGAGGTGGTGTTCCACCTTGCTGCCCAGCCGCTCGTCCGTCGGAGTTACCGGGAACCGACCGAGACATACACCACCAACGTGACCGGAACGGTAAACGTGTTCGAGGCATGCCGGGCGACCCCGTCGGTTCGGGCGATTGTGTGCGTGACGAGCGACAAGGTGTACGAGAACCGGGAATCCCCGGTGGGGTACACCGAGACCGATGCGCTCGGTGGCTTCGATCCCTATAGCAACTCGAAAGCCTGCGCGGAGCTGGTCGCGCGGTGCTACCGGCAAGCGTTTTTCGCTCCGGGGTCTGGCGGGCCTCTACTTGCCACGGCCCGCGCCGGGAACGTGATCGGTGGCGGTGACTGGGCCGAAGACCGGCTCATCCCCGATGCCATCCGTGCAGCGGCGGCGGGCGAGTCGGTTCGGGTCCGCAACCCCCGGGCTGTCCGCCCGTGGCAGCACGTTCTCGACCCACTCGCCGGGTATCTGATCCTGGGACGCCGATTGCTGGCTGGCGATGTCTCTGCCGCCGATGCCTGGAACTTCGGCCCGGACGACGATGGGAATGTTGAGGTGCAGGGGGTCATCGGGCAGGCCCGGGAGGCCTGGCCGGCGATCCGGATGGAAGTGACAGGCAACCCCGGCCCCCATGAGACGAAGGTACTGAAACTGGATTCGTCGAAGGCCCGGACGGTCCTGGGGTGGCAGCCAGTGTGGCGGTGGCGGGCGGCCGTCCGGCAGACCGCCGAATGGTATCGATCGCTCCACGAGTCCGGGACCGTCGCAAGCGAAGAGAACCTCGCCCAGTATATTGCAGATGCCCAGGCAACCGGGTGCGAATGGGTGCGGGCATGACGTTTACCGAAATCCCCCTCGGTGGCGCAGCCATCATTACCTTGAACCCGATCCGGGACGAGCGGGGGTTCTTTGCCCGAACATTTTGCGCGGCAACAATGCGGAAGCATGGGCGAATCGACACCTTCCCGCAGGCCAATCACTCGATGTCTGTGGGGACTGGCACGATCCGCGGGCTGCATTACCAGACCCCGCCCGCCGCCGAGGCCAAGCTGGTCCGCTGCCTTCGCGGCGAGGTGTACGATGTGATGGTGGACATGCGGAAAGGTTCGGACACGTTCCTCCAATGGTTCGGTTGCACCCTCTCCGAAGGTGATTTCACAGTCGTCTACGTCCCGCCCGGGTTCGCGCATGGGTATCAGTCACTCGCGGACGGCGCGGAAGTGATCTACCAGTCCTCCGCCGAGTACACACCG
The DNA here is from genome assembly GCA_003136315.1 of Gemmataceae bacterium. Lineage (GTDB taxonomy): Bacteria > Planctomycetota > Planctomycetia > Gemmatales > Gemmataceae > Urbifossiella. Next base: position 26,749 of record PLDW01000095.1, read on the forward strand.
CATCTGGAAGGACGAATCCGCTACGACGAACCGCGGGTCGGCATCCGCTGGCCGGTCAACACACCCATCCTCTCTCCGAAGGACGCCACAACACCGTGGTTGGCTGCGGATTTCGAGGGGGTGGTGTTGTGAAAACCGCCCTCGTCACCGGCGCGACCGGGTTCATTGGCGGTCACGTGGTCCGGGCGCTGGTCGGGTCGGGGTGGCGCGTCCACGCTCTCAAGCGATCAACCTCCGACATGAGTGGTCTGAAAGAGGCAGTCGCAGCGGTGACGTTTCACGAGCTCGACCGCACCCCGCCGGACGACGTGTTCGAGGTCGGGCCGTTCCATGCGGTCGTGCTCCTTGCCGCCAGCTACGGCCGCGGGAACGAGCTGCCCTCGACCACTCTCGCCACCAACGTGCAGTTCCCCCTCACCTTGTTGGAACGAGCCATCGCTGCGAAGGTGCCGACCGTGATCCACGCCGACACTTGCTTCACTCCAGAATACAACTACCTCCGTCCCTACACGCTTTCGAAGAAGCAGTTCGCTCAGTGGGGCCGGGTGCTTTCGGACGGAACGGCGACACGGTTCGTCAACGTCGTCCTCCAACACCCCTACGGGCCGGGTGATCGGCCGGGGAAATTTGTCCCGGGGATGATCCGGGAGTGTCTGGATTCGACAGGCGAAATCGCCCTGACTCCAGGCGGGCAGCGCAAGGACTTCGTCTACGTCGGAGATGTGGCCGATGCGTTCCGCGCGGTCCTGGACCACTCCAACGAAGTTGCGCTGGGATCGACCGATCTGGAGTGCGGCACCGGGGAAGCGGTGAGTATCCGGGAATTCGTCGAAACCGTCCACAGGCTCACAGGGAGTCAGGCGACCCTCCGATTCGGAGCGCTCCCCTACCGGGAGAAGGAGATCATGCTGTCCCGTGCCGATCCGGCTGGCTTGCGGGCACTGGGGTGGGCGCCGCGGGTGTCGCTGGAAGACGGCCTCCGGGCCACTCTTCGGGAGGATTTCGGCCGTGGGTGATGCCCGCCGACTCCGCGTACTGTTCGTCAAGGAGTCGCAAAGCTGGCCGCGGGCGAGCGGGCACGATGTCCACGGGTTCTCCATGATGAAGGCGCTGGCCGCCCGTGGGCATGCGGTGTCGCTGGCGAGCATCCTTCCCCCCACTCCCCAAGCCGTTGAGGGCCTGCCACTTGACGGGTTGTACTCCCTGAGAGGCTGTGAAGGGAACGGTCGGTTGCCAATCTCGCCCTGGCAGCGGAAGTTCGCGAGTTACTACGGGGTGGAGGATTGCTGGGGGCTGGCCCTGGCTCGGATTCTTCGAGAGCGGCCCTTCGATGCGGTGATCGTCGTCGCCCGGCACCTGCTCCCGCTCCTGTCGGTCGTTCGCGGGCCAGTCCGAGTCTGGTATCCGGCTGACGATCCCGCCTGGCACCACCTGAGCCGGGTCGCTCCGCTGCACCGACGGACCTGGGGCGAACTTCGGCCCGCTGCCGTGAATGCTCTGTACGAGCGGACATTCCTACCGTACTTCGACCGGGTCTGGGTCGTCTCTCCGGCCGACCGGACGGCCACCCGACTGATTACCGGGTGCCGGAAGGTGGACTTGATCCCAAACGGGGTGGATGGAGATCATTACCGGCCAGGAGTGGAAGCCGACCTCCCGACCAGTTGCGTCTTCTGGGGCCGATTGGACTTCGGTCCGAATGTGGACGCGATCGGGTGGTTCCTCCGGGCGATCTGGCCAACCGTCCAGGCGGCGACCCCGGCCGCTCGGTTCGCGGTCTTCGGGTTTAACCCAACTGCCGAGGTGCGAGAGTTAGCGGCGACCGCCGGGGTCGAGCTTCATCCTGACCTGCCAGACTTACGAGCTGAGGTCACGCGGCGGCAGGTGGTGATCCTCCCGTTCGTATCCGGGGGTGGGATCAAGAACAAACTCCTGGAGGCTGCGGCCCTGGGAATGCCGGTGGTCTGCACCCGGCGGGCGCTCTCCGGTGCGAAGGGCCATCCACCAGTCCGGGTCGCGGGCGGGGCACGGGACTGGGCCACCGCGCTGGGTGGATTGTGGGCAGATCCGTCTGCCAGGCAAGTCTTTGGGGCCGCAGCTCGGGCGTGGGTGATCGCACACCACACCTGGGACTCGGCCGCCAGGTCAGCGGAAGCCGGGCTCAGACGGGCAACGCGATGATGGGGTGTGTGAATGCAGCGGACAATCGAATCGCTCATAGGCAGCGAGACTGCGATCCGGGGTGTCTCGGATCGTGGACCGGAGGGGTGGCCGGGGTTGAGTCCTCGAANNACCCCGGCAAGCCGGAACAGAGGTCTCGTGTACAACGGGTTCTTAGCGGCTGGTATTGCTTCGAATCGAAAGTGTGTGGCTGCTGACCGGGGTTTCGAAGACTCAACCCCGGCCACCCCCGCCCGCTCGACTGTGAGGCAGAGGTGAGTCAAACCGCCCTCCGACTCCCCCTTCCCTCTTGGGGAAGGGGGTTAGGGGGTTAGGTTCTGGCCGGAATTCCTAAGCGAATCGGCCACAAGCGGCAAGACTGCGATCCGGCTTACCCCGGATCGTGGACCGGAGGGGCGGATGAAGCAGTTGGTGTTCATGGCGATCACCGGATTTCTGGGAACGGCAGGTTCGTTCGCCTTTTCCCCGCTCTACGGGATCGCCGTTTACTACCTGTATGCGGTCCTCCGCCCTCAGTTCATTTGGGACTGGGTCGAGTTTGCTGGGGTTCCGATCAAGGACGTGAGCTGGTCGTTCTATGTCGCAGTCCCGACCCTGGTGGCGACTGGGCTGTGGCGACTCGGTCTCTTCTCTCCAAGTCGGGTCGCCGCCCCACCGTGGTACGGGAACCCTGGGTACACCCGGACCCACTACTTGTTCCTGATGTTCACTGCCTGGATCAGCCTGACATATCTGACCGCAGTTAACCAAACGCATGCATGGCCATTTTTTCTCGAATATATTAAGATTTTTGTGATGTTTATCTGCGCAACATTCGTCCTGCGAACGGTGCAAGACCTCTGGGTGATCTACCTCGTAGTCGTGGGCGCGACGATCTATATCGGGTACGAGATCAATATGTTCTACCTGAGTAGCGGGTGGCTGATCCTCAGCAGTAAAGGTTACGGGGGGTTGGACAACAACGGGGCCGCTCTCATGCTGGCGATGGCGGTTCCAATGTGCTATTTCGCCTGGGAGGCGATCCACTACTGGTTCCGATGGGGGTTTTTGCTGGTCATTCCGGTTCTTCTGCACGCGATTCTTCTGTCCTATTCCCGTGGGGCGATGGTGTCGCTGGTGGTGTCAGCGATATTCGTCTGGTTCCGGGCTCGCAATAAAGGATTCTTGACATCGGTATACGTTGGACTCGCAATTCTGGTCCTGATGATGGCCGGCAAGGAGGTTCGGGAGCGGTTCCTGTCGATCGGTGAGCACGACATCGATGCGAGTGCAAATGCTCGAAAGGTGACCTGGGCGATCGCCATCAAGATGACGAACGAGAAACCGATCTTTGGATGGGGCATCCGGAATTCGAACCTTTACACGTTCGACTACGGGGCCGACATCCCCGGTCGGTCCATTCACAGTCAGTATCTCCAGACCGCGGCGGACAGCGGATGGGTGGCTCTGGCCCTGTATCTGGCCCTTCTCGGGTCGGTGTTCCTGGGGCTCCGCAGAACCCGCAGGGCGTTGCGGTCGTACAAAGATCCCCAGACGGACAGGGTTCGGTCGCTCGCGTCCGGGGTTGAGGCTGGGCTCGTGTTGTTTTGCTTCGGGTCGATTTTCCTTTCCCTGGAGCATTTCGAGATGCCCTACATCCTCATTCTCCTGGCTGTGCAGTTACACGCGATCACCCGGGCCGTCGAGGCCCGGCTGGCTCCTCCGCAACCTGGATGGCCGGCTGGTCGGGGCGCCCCCCGGCCATCTCCGAATCCACCCGCTCCTCCCGGGAACGAGGCCCAGGGCTTTCACCCAGCCGTGGCCACCCCATGACCCGTCCGCTCCGTGTCGGATTCGTCCTGCATGTCATGCAGGTGGCCGGGGCCGAAGTGCTCACCCGGGAGATGGTCCGTCGGCTTGCCGGTCGGGTCGTCCCAACCATCCTGTGCCTGGACGCCGTCGGCCCACTCGGGGAAGACATGGTCCGGGAGGGTGTTGACCTCGTTTGCTTCCACCGCAAACCTGGCCGCGACTGGGGTGTTGGTCGAAGGATGGCGGCGGTCATCCGCCAGCGGCAACTGGACATCGTCCACGCCCACCAGTATTCCCCGTTCTTCTACGCTGCGGTCGCGAAGATTCTCTACCCACGGCCAAAGTTAATCCTGACCGAGCACGGCCGTCACTACCCGGACCGGGTGTCCCCAATCCGGCGGGCGGTCAACAGGCTCGTTCTCGACCACCTCGCAGATGCTGTCACAGCCTGCTGTCGCTTCAGTGCGGAGGGTCTGTCCAGGACGGACGGGTTCGCGGGTCGGCGTATCGAGATTATCGAGAACGGCATTGAGGTGGATCGGTACAGCCCGGCCCCCGACAAGGCCGGACTGAAGCACACGCTCGGCCTGGAACCAGATCGCAAGTACATCATCCATGTTGCCAGGCACCACCCAGTCAAGGACCAACCGACCCTCCTGCGGGGTTTTGCGGCTGCCCTCCCTGATCTCGTGGGGGTCGATCTGCTCATGGTTGGCGACGGGCCGCTGCGGGCCGATCTGGAGGATCTTGCGGTCGATCTCCGCATCCTGGACCGGGTGAAGTTCCTCGGCATCCGGTCGGACATTCCGGACCTGATGCGTGCTGCCGACGCATTTGCCCTGACTTCAGTGAGTGAGGCGGCCTCGCTGACGTTGCTGGAAGCGATGGCAAGCGGGTTGCCGGTGGTCGTCACGGACGTTGGTGGAAACCCGGAGATTGTGCGGCACGAGCGGGAAGGGTTACTCTTCCCCCGAGGTGACGCAGCGGGGTGCGCTGCGGCCTTCCGCCGACTCTTCAACGAGCCCAGGCTCAGAGCGACCCTCGGAGCAGCCAGCCGGGAGCGGGCACAGGAGCGATACCGCCTCGATGGGACCGTCGAAGAGTATTACCGGCTGTATGAACGGCTGGCTGGCCGCGCGTAGGGCTGGATATGATAATCTATTAATTTTATAAATATAACTAATCTATAATATGGCAAAGTGTTCGATATGCGGTAAGTGGATATTCGTCGTCGAGGCTCTCGGTGGCCATGATTGCCTCTCCTCACCCTGAAGGGGTGAGATTTCNNCTCAGCCCTTCAGGCTGAATACAGGTCATGCTACCGGAAAACTTGCCAGACCCCAAAGATCGAGAGCGCACAGAACGAATAATACCAAGATGATATAAGTCACGAATAATTTACTATGATATATAATATCTATTAAATGATTGAACATTAGATATAATTCAATTTCGATTAATGTCGCACGGGAAATAGACTCTGATGACTCAGTCACACGGGACGCGTGTTGAGCCACCCCCCAGACCGTCTGCTGTGAAAGGGATGGTCAAGGCTGTCCTACGACTCGTTGCCCTTCTGGTCGTGTCACCGGTCCTCGTAGGGTTCTGGATCAACTCCTGCCTGATTGGCCGTAATCGGGCGCTCGAATCCGCCTCCCAGCTTCTCTCGCTCCTCCCGGGCGTGTCTGGGCAGTACCTCCGGCGAGCATTCTTGCAGCGGGTGCTCGCTCAATGCCACTCCACCGTCCTGGTCGAGTTCGGCACCATCTTCTCTCAGAGCGGCGCTGTTCTGGACGAGAATGTATATGTTGGCCCACGGTGCATTCTCGGTCTCGTCCACCTGGAAAAAGATGTGCTTATTGCATCTGGCGTGCAGATCCCGTCGGGAGGCAAGACACACTCGTTCAATGACCCCACCCGGCCGATTCGGGAGCAGGGTGGGGAGAGGCGAGTGGTCACAGTGGGCGAAGGGGCATGGGTGGGTGCTGGAGCGATCATACTCGCCGATGTTGGGAAAGGGACCATCGTCGCAGCCGGCGCAGTGGTCACGAAAGCCCTTCCGGAGAATGTGATTGCAGCGGGTGTCCCGGGGAAAGTGATCCGTCCCCGGTTCGACGCTCCATCGGAACCGGAACCGTCCCCTACTTCTCCGGCCAGTGGAGGTGCTTGCTGAGGAAAGCGTATGTCCCCTTTCCGAAGATCCGGTGCCCGCCGGGGAGGTACTCGATCTCGGTCCGATCGGCGATTTTCAGCCGATTCGCATACAAATAGCGCACCTTGGCGTACTCGTAGGACACCATTTCGTCGGTCCCCACCCCGTCGTCGTGACCGCGCTCGACCATGAATGGCCGCGGGGCGATCAGGTAAGCCATCTCAGCGTAGTTAAATGTGTTCCCCAGGTCGAACTCGTACATCTCGTACTCGCGGGTCCACATATAGCTGCGGTCCAGGTCGACCGAGACGTTCTTCCCGATCCACTCGTTGAAATCCCCTGCGCAGATGGAAAGGCAGTACCGTTTCTCGACAGCCGGCACCCGCATCGCGGTTTTGCCGCCGTAACTGAGACCGTAAAAGCCGATCCGCTTCGGATCCACGTTCGGGAGCGTTTCGAGCCAGTCGATCGTTCGCTGGTGCTGGCGAATGATGAAGCTGAAGATCGAGAGCTTGAGGGGGTTGGCTTTCCTCTGAAGCTGCCGGAATGTGTTCTCGCCGTAGTACGGGTTCTGCGGAGCGTAAACGATGTACCCCTGCTCGACAAGTCGCCGCGAAAACTGATCGTAGACGGGGTTCTTCTCCAGGTCGATCGTGTACCGTGGCGTCCCCTCCAAACCATGCTGGCAGACCACCACTGGCCGCCGCTCACCTGGCTTCAGATCCTTCGGGAGAAGCAGGATTCCATACGCAACTACATCGGGGTAGACATCCAGCATCACCTCGTGTCCGGTCCAGGTCTTCTCGTCGTAGACCTGCCGGGTGCGAGGATTGAGAGGGATCGTCGGCTCGGGAAGTTTGCCGATCACTTCGGAGTGGAAGTATTCGCGGTAGGTCTCGCAGGATTTCTCCCAGGCTGCGGGGGAGGAAGCGTCCGCCTTGGCCCAGTACGCCTTGCGGGTCGCCTCGGAATCGCGCCAGAGCTTCTGGGTGTACGCAACGAGTTGGTCGAATTGCCGCTTCTGACGTGCGACGGGGTCGAAGTTTTTGCGGAGATCGCTGGGGGGCTTCCCGGGATTTTTGATCGTCATCGGGACATCGAGGAACTCAAAAAAATCCCCATAGGTATCTCCGGAACCGGGGCCGCTCCACCGCCCAGGCCGTTGCTCGGGTGGAGAACTCACTTCAACAGGGAACCTACTATCTTCAAAGATCTTGCCGCCGTCAAGTTGCAGGAGTGCAGGCAGCTTTTCTTTTCGCATCGCCTCTTCACTGGCTGTCTCGCTTTTCCCAGGGGCGGCTCCCGCTCGACCTGCACGGGCCACTGGGCCAGCTGGGCTCGTGAAAGGAGTCGCCACCAGCACAATCGATCGAGGGAGGATCAGCCGCAAGACATCGCCATCACCGAATTCCGTCAGGAGGCCCCAGACGTTATGGTAAATCGGCTCATCGGCAATTCGCTCTCGTGGTCCGAACGATCCACTGATGACCGCAGAATGAATTCGCTGATCGATCGCGGTTGCATACAGGGCGATCAACCCGCCTTCGCCGTAACCGAACACACCAATTTTCGGGTGATCCTTCTCCCGGACGAACCAGTCGACCGCAGCAAGGACTTTCTGCACCTCATACCCGATGAGCGTGCGGCCCATTTCGTAGGCCATGCGATGCACGAATTCGCGGTGGGGTTGGTTCGTTGCGCGGTTGAGCTTCGGGTTCGCAGAGAAGTCGTCCTTCCGGTCGATCAGAGTCGGCACGAGCACCCGGCTCCCATTCTCCGCCAGATAACGCGGGAATTGTGCTGCGTCTGGCACACCGTGGGCCAGGCCCACCGCCATCTCTGCGGTCCAGTCGGCGTCCGGAATCGCAACGATATTCGCATTGGCCTTGGTCTTCGGCTCCAGCAGTAACCCTTCACAATCAATCCCGGGAAGCACCGCCCATCGGACTGTGAACACCTTGTACTTGTCAGTTTCCGCTACCAGGGCCAGCTGGTCCGGCCCCCCGACGTAGTCGAGCCTCGGCGGTAACCGCTCGTCCACCACTCCCAGATAGTTGCGAAGTCGCTGCCGGTTTGGCTCGACCGATTTGAGGTACTTTTCCGGTGAGGAGAGGTCGGATTTCCAGAGCGACTTCCGCTTCTCGCCTGACGCAGCCAGTTCGCAGTCGAGGTATTTGTGCATCCCCGCGACCATTTTGGTTGCGAGGTTGCCCTCGTCAGTCAGAGGTTCGGTGTTTGGTAACGGTTCGGCAGCCAACAAAGGAGTCGGGATGAACCACAGCGTCACAGAGAGCACAAAGATCAAGCAAAGACCGAGAAGAAATCGAAGACCATGCATGTTCTCACTCCTGTGATTGTCGTCTCTGTGACGCTGGGAGTAATCACTGCTTTAGAATAATTCCGTCAAGGGCCTACCCGGATAGACTGCGACCGGTTCCCCGCTCGGCCCAGGGATGGTTGCCGAGGCTGGAACACCGAGGGCGTGGAAGATTGTGGAAACCAGTTCCTGCGGCGTTACCGGGCGGTCCTTTGGCTCGGCACCGGTTGCGTCCGAAGTCCCGATCACCCGCCCTCCCTTCACCCCACCCCCGGCCACTATTGCGGTCCAGCACCCGGCCCAGTGGTCACGGCCACCGTTTGCGTTCAGCCGTGGGGTGCGGCCAAATTCGCCCGTTGCGACAACGAGGGTCGAGTCGAGTAGGCCGCGGTCTTCGAGATCCGTAATGAGAGCCGAGAACGCAGTGTCAAATGTCGGGGCGACGGTGTCGCGGTAGTCGTTGAGTGTGGTGGCGAGTGAGCCGCGGTCGGCGTGGCAGTCCCAGGAGACCGCGTCGAACACGGTCGAGTACATGTTGACAGTCACGAACGGCCTCCCATTCCGAGACACCATCGCAGCCCAGAAACAGTTTTTCCCGAATTCCGTCTGCCAGAATCGTGCGAATCTGGAGTCTGGTTGCGCGGCCGTACCACTACCTTGCCACACTGATGGTCGGCCTCCCAGGTGTGCGTTCCCCAGACCGTGGCTGACATTCACCCCGGTATTCACTTCCTGCGAGGGGATCACCCAATTGCCCATGTGTCTGCCGGTCGCCTGCTTCAGCGACGCGACCACTGCCCCCACGCTGGGCCACTCAGGTCCATCGCGAAAGAGTCGGCCGGTGTTGAGCAACTGGAATCCGGACTCGTGGATCGGCGGGGCATCGTGGTGCATCGACCGGATCAGACTGAACCGATCCGCCATCGCTGCCATTTTGGGGAAGAGTTCGCTCAGGTAGAGCCCTGGAACCCGCGTCGGGATCGGGCGAAACGGCCCGCGCACTTCGGATGGGGTGTCCGGCTTGGGGTCGAAGGTGTCGAGGTGGCTTGGGCCGCCGACGAGGTTGATGAAGATGCAGGATTTCGCGGTGCCGGTGAACCCAGCCAACGGTGAGGAATGCCCTCCCGCGACTTCGCCAGCCAGTGTCAACCCAGCCGCCCCGGCGGCGGTTGCTCTCAGGAAATCGCGGCGAGACGCGGTGCGATCAGCGGATGACATGGGTGAGCCCCGTGTGTGGACGGTGGATCTTTCGACCCATCGTACCCCACCGGGAGCAGGATGCAACGCCCTGGTCGGCAAACAGCGCTGAGATATCAGGGATCGCCGTCAGAATATCCTGGGTGAAACCAGAAGACTGCAGAATACCGGGTTGATATCTGAACAGGTGTCAACTTGTTTCAGCGAGGAAAGACCGCTAAAATTGCCGGATGTGTTGAGATTGGTATGGCCAAGCCCAAGACGAGTCGGTCACACACCTGGATCGTAGCCCATTCCCGAGCCTCACTCATCGGTTGGGTGGCGAGAATCATCGTGGGAAATCAACGATCTGCGATTCTCGACCCTGTGATCGTCGGCTACCTGGCAAATATTTCCGACGGCAATGTTGTGTTGTGACGGCCCGGCAATCCCTCCCGCACGCCTTGACGAAATCTCCCATGAACTCCGACCTTCGACAGTCGATCACAAACATCCAGCGCCGCACGTTCCTGGGGCAAGCTTGCCGTGGGATCGGTGGGCTCGCCCTTACCTCACTCCTCGCTCCGGCCGCCGCATCCGCTGCCGACAAGTGGAAAGGCGTGATCACCAAGCCGCAGGTCACCCCGAAAGCGAAGCGGGTCATTTTCCTGGTCATGGCTGGCGGACCGAGTCATCTGGAACTGTATGACAACAAGCCGACCCTCGCGAAGTTGAACGGCCAGCCGATGCCCGAATCGGTCACCAGGGGACAACCGATTGCTCAACTCCAGGGAGCGAAGCTCACCTGCCTCGGCCCGCAATGGCGGTTCAAAAAGCATGGCAAGAGTGGGCTGGAAATGAACGAACTGTTCACCCACCTACCCACGGTCGCTGACGACCTCTGCATCGTTCGGTCGATGAAGACCGAAGCCATCAACCACGACCCCGCCCATACGTTCATGAATACCGGTTCGAGCGTCTCCGGCCGCCCGAGTATGGGTGCGTGGCTCACCTACGGCCTCGGGAGTGAGGCCGAAGATCTCCCCGGATTCGTGGTCATGACGTCCAGCCGTGGCGGCCAGATGCAGCCGATCGCATCACGGATGTGGGGGCCAGGGTTCCTTCCAGGTCGCTTCCAGGGTGTCCACCTGCGCGGCCAGGGCGACCCAGTCCTGTATCTGACGAACCCGGCCGGAGTGGATGCCGCCAAGCAGAAGGATGTGATCGATGCGGTGACACAACTGAACCAGGTACACAACGGAGTGGTCGACGACCCGGAGATCGCCACCCGGATCGCCCAGTATGAGATGGCGTTCAAAATGCAGACCAGCGTGCCCGCGCTGATGGATCTGTCTCAGGAGCCGAAGGCGGTACTTGAAAGCTATGGGGCAAAGGCCGGGGACGGCTCCTTCGCATCGAATTGCCTGCTCGCCAGGCGGCTTGCGCAGCGTGGAGTGCGGTTCATCCAGTTGTACAACCGCGACTGGGACCACCACGGGGGAGTGAAGGACGGGATCAAGCAGAAGGTCGAGGAGGTGGACCGGCCGCTTGCCGCCCTCATCAAGGATCTGAAGCGGCTGGGGATGTTCGATGACACGCTCATCGTGTGCGCGGGCGAGTTCGGCCGAACCCCGATGTCGCAGGGCGGGAATGGTCGGGATCACCACATGAAGGGGTTCTCGATCTGGCTCGCGGGCGGTGGGATCAAAGGCGGGGTGACCCACGGAGCGACCGATGAGTTCGGATACAACGCAGTCGAGAACGTGGTCGAGGTGTTCGACCTGCATGCCACCATGCTGCACCTGCTCGGGATCGATCACGAACGGCTGACCTTCCGCTTCCAGGGTCGCGACTACCGGCTCACGGACGTCCACGGAAAAGTGGTGAAAGAGATCCTGGCGTGACCGGCCAGGAAAGACGAGCTTCACGCAGAGAAAGTAAGACACTTCTCACTCGACGCGACAAGATCTCCCCTGGTTCCCACGGTCCTCCGTGGGAACCCGTCTTCCCCCGCTCCGCGGGTGTGGGGTGACGCGTTGGGGACGACATCTACCGAATCTCGGATCACTCCACCTCTCGGTTCAGCCCAGGACGCGGAGCGTCGAAATACCTCGTTCCCACGGAGGACCGTGGGAACGAGGTATAAGAAAGAGTTTCACGCACAACCCCAGNNCTGGGGTTGTGCGTGAAACTCTTCGTGTGAGGAGTCAGGGTTTCACGATTGTGAACTTTGGGGGTGTGCGGGGGAAGCAGATCGGGTTCTGCGTGTCGTCCGATTTGCCGATCTCCCGGAGTAAACCCGGCACCCGACGAGTGATGTAGGCATAGAGTTCGTCGGCCGAGAGTTCTCCGTTGGTGTCCGTGTCGGCCTCACCAAAACTCTTTCCGAGGGCTTCGAGGATGGCTGCGGTGAACACCCCGTGGCCAAGTTTCGGGTGCTCGTAGGATTGTTCGCTCTGGTCACACGCTGCGATCACGAACGGTCCCTGGCCGGCCGGAATGAATCGGCGGAGGACATTCGCTTCGGCCGCCTGTCCGGAGTGACACGCATCCAGTAACACCACTTTCCGGCACTTGGCCCGCGCGAGAGCATCGAACACCTCGTCGGCCGACAGGGCGGTATCAGTGGGATGCAGAGGAGAGTAATTCGGGCAGCAGAGCATAAACTCCCCACCACCTGTAACACTTCCTCCCCGGGCACCGGCAGCCACGACCCCACGCCCGGCTGCGGGACGAAGGAGATCCCCGTGCCCGGCGAAGAACAGCACGAGCAAGTCGTCCGGATTGGCGAGGTCGGCTGTCGCAGCGATGGCCCGTAGGAGTTGCGTGCGGCCCGCATCGGGGCCAAGCCGCAATTCGATCTCTCCTCCTCGGAACCATCGGGTGGGGCCACGGAAAGTCAAGAAGGTGTCGGCCAACCCGCGGGCGTCTCGGCCTGCGCAGGTCAGATCCCCGAACGCCTCCCGTGTACCGGTCGCATTCTTCCGTTGCTGGGAGTAATCGTCGACCCCAACCATGAGTGCCCGGATGTTGGTTGCGACAGCCTGGCGCGGGTTTGTCACGGCCCGGGTGTCCTCGGCCCGACCCCCGGCTGGATTGAGGGTCAACACGGTGATTCGGTTCTCACCGGTCCGGAACACACCGGCCGGGATCGTCAGCGTCTTCTGGAAAAGTTGTCGGTCGTTCCCCGACCAGACCTCGTGGCGGTAGTCATTCACCCACAACTCGATCCGATCGGGCAGGAGATCCGGGTTGTTCCCCCGTGGCCGGACGGTGATGGTCAGGGGAAGTCCGTCCTCAGCAACAACCGTCTGCGGCAGCGAGAGCCGAACCGGCGCTGGTTCAAATTGCGTGAACGATTCCGGTAACGGATTGCCCTGGCGTGCGTCGGAGAGGGCGGCGGCCACGTCCAGGGTATTGACCAGTTTCTCGATCACCTCCGGCCGGTGGAACTGTTTCTCAAACCGTTCGAGCTGGTAGAATTCCGACCGTCCGCTCGGGATCGGATTGTTGACGTGCCAGCCCACGAGCCGGTCTCCGTGGGCGGATTTGGTGTGGTAGTACGACCCCTGCCACATCCAGATCACCCAGTCGGTCATTCGGCCGCGATCATCGAACGCGGGGAACCACTTCCAGACTGGTCGCTGACGAACGGTTGTGAGCGACTCTCGCCGTGGACCTCCGCCCGCGGGCACCCAGCCGAAGAACAATTCGATCCCTGGTTGCGGATTCAGAAGTGCGTCGGCGGCCTTTCCAGGTGTACCGTACGGTTGCTTCCCGGACCGACGGTCGAAGACCCTCTCGCCATTCACAGCAAGAAGTTCCAATCCATCACCAACTCGGAGCCCGGCTTCGTATGCCGGCGATCCGGTGTCCACGGCGGCCACCTCGACACGGTCCCGCCTGGCTTCGAACTTGGCCCCGAGCCCCACCTGGCTGGGCCAGTCGGTCAGGCCCCAGGCCGCGACTGTGTTGTCCGCCCCGCCTGTCACGAACCACGTTCCGTCCTTCGCCACCGCCAGCGACAGCACCTCACCCGCGTGCCCGGTGAAGAGTTTCGTTCGTTTCGGGGGTTGGTTCGGGATCAGTTCAAAGAGCGAGCAACCATATTCATGGCCGATAAGAACCCGGGTCGGTCGACCGGCAACTGCCGGGAGGAAGGCATAACAGGTCGGGGCATGATCGCGATTCTGGTCGAGCGGGATCGCGTTGTCGTCGCGTGGCCCATCATCTGCCCAGGCAGCATGCCAGATGTACCTGCTCTTCACACTCGGGACGATCGACCAGCCATTGGCCGTTCGCACTTGCTTGACCCATTCTCGGGACTCATCCCGCGTCGGAGTGAGACGGGGGAGGTCGAACCTCGCCCACGTTCCCGCGCCGCGGGTGTTTGGGTCGATCGATTTGGCATCTCGTTCGGACTGCACACCGAGAACCTTGCCGTTCTCGGACAAAGCCACTCCCCACAATCGGCGTCCGGCTCCCCGGACCATCGACAGCGGCTTTTGCTTTGCCAAATCGAGGATGGTGACTTCGTCGGAGTCTCCACCGGCGACTGCGAGCCGATCCTCCTTCGGGTGGAACGCGAGTTCTTCGGCTGGTCCACGATGAGGCATTTTCGTCAGCTGGCCACCCCTGGTGGGGTCGTCGTACAGCCAGATTTCATCGTTCCCTTCGGCGTAGAATCGCGGTTGGCCCTCCTTTTTGGGTAATGCCGCACCAACCCCGACTGCCAGCCGCCCGCTAACGGGGTGAACGGCGATACTGCGCGGAAAGTGGTCGTCCGGGAGCTCTATTCGACGAACCTCCTCCGTTCTATCGATCGACCAAAGCCGGATCCGTGTCCCAAGCTCCGCTGCGACCAGCCATTTCCCGTTGGGTGTGAGCACAGCACGGCGGATCTCCGGGCGGCCGTCCACATTTCTCAGCATGTTGAAGAGAGTCTTCAGCCCAGACCCTGGGGGGACGGTAGGTGCAATCGCACACGTGACCACTTCCCCACTCTGGGCGACCGACAGGAGCGTGTCGTTGTCCAGGAATGCGATGAGACGGGGGAGGTTGAACGCGGTCGGCTTCCCCTTCTCGTCGATCTGCGGCCTGTGTTGGCCGAGCCGTCGCGGGAGAGGCGACGGCCGGCCATTCTGGTCGGGCTCATTGAGCAATTCCGGCTGCCACCACCAGAGGCTCCCGTCGGCTGTCCCGAACCCGACTCCCTTCCCGTCCGGGTGGAATGCGATGGCCGTAACGGGTCCGACATTCTCGCCGCCCTCCTCAGCCGTCGGCCAGGTGAGGCCGAGAAGTTCGCGAGTCGTCCTGTCGAGGACGGCCACGGTGGCGGGTTTCATCCCATAACCGCCGACGGCAACTCGCAATCCGTCGGGCGAGACAGCCACGGCCTTGATCCCGCCACGCTGCTCCCGCCACGCACGCCAGCGAAGGGTCGTGGACCGGTCGACATCCAGTTTCCCCCCGGAGTACGGCCACACCCGGACAACCTTATCGTCTCCCCCGGCGAAGAGAAACTGGCCGGTGCGATCGAACAGCAGGGCGTCACAGGTGCCAGACCGGCCTCCGGCCTCGACCACGATCTCGGGTTCGTCACGGGAGCGACGATCGTATTGCGGGAGAGTCGCGGGTGCTGCGAGAGCTGCCGCGGAGAGGAGGAGGTGGAAAAAGGGCATGGGAGTTCATCAAGAGAGCGGGCGAATTGGGATGCGGAATTCAATCTACTCTCGAGGATATGCAGAAACCTCGGCCCGAGCGGACATGAGATCGTCTCAGGAAGAGGGACCGGAAATGACCGACCACGCTTATGGGTGCCACGGACAGCTAGTCCGCCCGTGCAACAGCTTCACGGGCGGACTAGCCGCCCGTGGCACCCGATCCCGCTGGTCGAGTTTCTCCCCCCGACTGCCTTACTCCATTTTCAGCCGATAGCACGCGGCCTCCTGGTCATTCCGGACGTACAGTCGGCCGTGGGCGATCACCGGGTGGTTCCACGTCTTGGTGGTCAGGGCGGGAAAGGCGGCCAGTTCGTTGTGATCGGCCGGGTTTGCCTCGACCAGCACCACCCGACCGTCCTCGGCCTGGACGACCAGAACCCCCTGATCCACGAGTGCGAGAACCTGCCCGTGTCCGTACCGACCTTCTTTCCATGCCTCCTTGCCGGTTGCCAGGTCGATGCAGCAGAATCGGGCATCGTCGAACCCGTACAGGTGGGTCTTGACCACGACCCCGTCGTTGAAGTACGGCTTGAGGGCTTTTGATGTCCATCCCAGTTCGGCTTTCCACACCTCCCCGGACCGGGTCACCTTCAGCCTGCGTAAACCCTGCGCGTTCCCAACGCCGGTTCCGAATAACACGTCCTTATCCCCAATCACCATTGGCTGAGTACTTCGCTGCAGCCCCTTTTCGAGCTGGACGTACTCCCAGAGGAGTTTGCCATCGGTGGGGCGGAACGCCTCGAGTCCGTAATCGCTCACCGTGAGAACCTGAGAGACTCCATCAAGGGAGGCGGGGTGAGCGGAACTGTAACTGTGCTTTGCTTGCCCACCAACCCAGGCGAGTTTCCCGGTGTCCGCGTGGTAGGCCGCGGTCCCCTTTCCGTCCAGGCCGCCTGCGTACACGACCACCACACCATCGATCACCAACGGGGAAGCTGAGTACCCCCACATCGGGAGAACCCCCTGCGCCTCGGCAGTGACATCCGCGACCCATTGCAGCTTGCCGGTCGTCGCATCCAGGCAGACGAGTTTCCCGGTTGCTCCCTGAGCGTACACCTTGCCATCGTGAATTGTCGGAGTGGCCCGCGGCCCGGGACCGGCCATCGCCTCCTGAAACCGGGCCGGATGACGATAGTCCCAGACCCCCGCGAAGGTGTCGGCAGCGTAGCAGACCACCGCTTCCTCGTCGCCTCGCTGCTCCTGGGTGAACAGGCGGTCGCCAACGACCGCGAACGATCCCCACCCCGGGCCCACCCGATACTTCCACACCAACACCGGCGGGTGCGCGGCCCAGTTCGTATCAATGCGCACCCCGCTCAGCCGTCCGTCCCGTGCCGGGCCACGGAAGCCCGGCCAGTCCCCTGGGCCGACGGCGACTGCCCCGGTCACAACCGGGGTGGCCTTGGGCCGACTCGCTGACTCGGCCTCGAACCGCTGTTCGCTGGTCGGTTGCCACCGCCACGCCAGAACTGGGACGAGGTCGCCAGTGGTTCCGTCGAATCGGGTCATCCCGACCAAAATCCACGCAGCGATCATGGCTCCGGCCGCCACGGTTCGTCGGATACCGCGGGGAACCGTCGGGGTGAGTGCAAACGCGACCACCCACACCGCAGTGACCATCGGGAGGGCGTAGACGGGAATGGCCATCGGTGTGGATCGGAACAGGGTAACTGCGAGAATGACAGCCGGAACGAGGAGAAGGACCGGGAAGAGCCACCGCTCCCGACCGCGAACCCGGGCACCGAACGTCCACCACATGACCGCGACCAAGGCCCCGAGGATCGGAGCCGCGAACAACGAGATGAAATGGACCATCGTGAGGGGAAGGAGCAGGCCGGGTACCACCATCAGCCCGGCAATCGCGACAAGGATGATCAGCCCCGGCCACACTCGCACTGGCCAACGCTCGGCGTCAATTGCGCTGGTGCTGTGGGACAGGTGCGACTCTGTCGGGGAAGGGCTCATCGGGTGATCTCCGGGGACAAGATCGGGTCACTGTCCCCCATCTTAGCCCCCGGACCCCATCAGAGGTCAATATCGGGTGCAGTATCACCTCAACCCCTGGGGTCGCCGCGATGAGCTTGTGGTTGTGCGCAGCAATCTTACTGTGGATAGAAAGATTGAAGCGACCAAGAGGCGGGTCGCCCCCGCCGTCCCCCCACACCACCGGACATACGCATTAACGTACCTGCCTCCCCTTGCGGTTCCGCGCGTAACGGCCAGCGAAGGACTTGCACCTGCTCTTACAGGAACCCGCAGAGGCTGT
>PLDW01000095.1:44394-94517 GCA_003136315.1 Gemmataceae bacterium
GCTCGACCACCGGCTAATCGCTGTGAACCCTCCGGGGTCGTTCCATGTTTGGATCATAGTCACCTCACCGGTGATCCCGAGTTCCCAACCACGGCCGTCATCTCTCAACACGCCTCCCAGACTTGGAGGTGGTACTGGAATCCAACAACCCTTTCCACCCCCCCTACCGTTCCATAACCCGTAACTTGTGTTGCTTCACCGCCTCCGCGAGCCGCCACCGACGATGACGCACCCGGCCGGGACCGTCGCCAGCCCCCCCGATCCACTCGGTCAGTGGGTGCCCGCAGAAGGAACACCCTCCGAGGATCCCGAAGCGTTCCGCGCGGCGGTCGGGAACCTGCGATCACCCGTGGTTGTTGTCCGCTCAGCCCACGGGTTTGCGATTGCCCCCGGTGGGACGGTCACTCTGGGCGTGACGGGGGGCTCAACTCCGCCAGCCAAAGCGTTGCCGGTCGTGGCCTATCTCCCACCCCTCCCGCCCGAACAGCTTGGTGATCCGACCTTTCGCGACGATCATGCCCTCAAGTACCCCTACATGACCGGGGCGATGGCGAACGGGATCGCATCGGTCGAGATCGTAGAGTCTGTGGTCAGGGCCGGAATGCTTGGCAGTTTCGGTGCTGCGGGCCTGTCAGTGGATCGCATCGGCAAAGCGATCGACCGTATCCAGGCAACAGTCGGTCATGCGTCCTACTGCGTGAACCTGATCCATAGCCCGAATGAGCCGACGCACGAGATGGCGACGGCCGAACTCCTGCTCACCCGTGCGGTGCCGCTGATCGAGGCCAGCGCCTACCTGGACCTGACCCCCGCGATCGTTCGATACCGGGTGGCCGGTTTCAAGGGCGGTGTGGCCGGTATCGTTGTCCCCATGAACCGGGTGATCGCGAAGGTCTCACGAGTCGAGGTGGCGACCAAATTTCTCTCCCCACCACCCGAGCGCATCCTCCGCGACCTCGTCGCGGCCGGGCATGTCACGGCCCAACAGGCCCAACTTGCCTCCCGCTTCCCGGTGGCGGACGATCTGACAGTCGAGGCCGACAGTGGCGGCCATACCGATAACCGCCCGGCTATCACTCTCCTCCCGACAATCCTCGCCCTTCGTGATCGCCTCCAGGCGCAGTACAAGTATCCGACCCCCCCACGGGTCGGGCTCGCGGGTGGGATCGCCACCCCGGCCTCCGCCGCCGGGGCATTTGCGATGGGCGCGGCCTACGTGGTCACCGGATCGGTGAACCAGGCATGTGTCGAATCCGGAAGTTCGGACCCGGTCCGGAAGATGCTTGCCGAGGCCGGGCAAGCCGATGTGACGATGGCCCCGGCCGCCGACATGTTCGAGATGGGGGTGAAGGTCCAGGTTTTGAAGCGAGGGACGATGTTCCCTATGCGGGCTGCAAAGCTGTATGAATTGTATCGGCAATACCCGTCTTGGGAGGCGATCCCCCAGGCTGAACGAGTCCAGGTTGAGAAGACACAACTGCGGGCCTCGTTCGAGGAGGTCTGGCAGCAGACCCGGGACTTCTTCCAGCGGCGGGATCCGACCCAGGTGTCCCGCGGCGAGACCGACCCGAAACATCGCATGGCACTGGTGTTCCGCTGGTATCTGGGGCTGTCGAGCCGATGGGCGAACGCGGGTGAGCCGACCCGACAGCTCGATTATCAAGTGTGGTGTGGGCCGTCGATGGGGGCATTCAACGAATGGGCTCGCGGATCCTGCCTGGAGGCCCCCGAGAACCGAACGGTCGTCGGCATCGCTCTGAATGTGCTGTACGGAGCATCCGTCATTCTCCGTCGGCAAGCCCTTCGACAGCAGGGAGTGAACCTGCCCGACCACCACTTCCCGCTCGCCCCGTTGACTCGTGATGAACTGGAAGGCCGCCTGGCATAGAAAACGCGGTATCGGAGCGAATATCAGACGATGAATGATCCTCTGACAGCCACGACCGAACGTGAGACCAGTTCCGCGCTCCGCGCTCAGAACTCGCCGCTGGCCATTGTCGGGATCGGATGTCTGTTTCCGAAGGCGGCCGGGCCGGGTTTCTTCTGGGCGAATGTCAAGTCCGGGATAGATTGTATCACCGAAATCCCGCCGACCCACTGGGATCCGGACCAGTACTTCGATCCGGATCCGAAGGTCGCGGACATGACGTACGCTCGCCGCGGCGGGTTCCTCTCCGCGGTCGATTTCAACCCGATGGAGTTCGGGATTGCCCCCCGGGACATCGAAGCAACCGACACCAGCCAACTCCTCGGACTGGTCGCAGCCAAGCAAGCCCTGACCGATGCAGGAGTCATCCTGACGAGCGGCGAGACCGACGGCTCGGTGGCCTCCACCGATCCCTCGCCAAAGGCGGTTGACCGGAACCGGGTGTCGGTCATCCTCGGTGTAACCGGGACGTTGGAACTGGTTATCCCCCTGGGGGCCAGGCTCGGGCACCCGCGGTGGAAACAGGCAATGAAGGATGCTGGCATCCCGGACGATGCCGCCGAGGACGCCGCCCAGCGGATCGCCGACTCCTACGTTCCGTGGCAGGAGAACAGCTTCCCTGGCCTTCTTGGGAACGTGGTCGCGGGGCGGATCGCGAACAAACTCGACCTGGGCGGGACGAACTGCGTGGTCGACGCTGCGTGCGCCAGTTCCCTCAGCGCGGTCCACCTGGCCTCGCTCGAACTCCAGGCGGGGCGGGCGGACGTGGTCGTGACCGGCGGGGTCGACACGTTCAACGACATCTTCATGTTCATGTGCTTCAGCAAAACCCCGGCCCTCTCCCCGACCGGGGATGCGAAGCCGTTCGATGCGGCCGGAGACGGAACGATCCTCGGTGAAGGTCTGGGGATGGTCGTTCTCAAGCGATTGGCCGACGCCGAACTGGCCGGTGACACGGTTTACGCTGTCATTCGCGGAATCGGGTCGAGCAGTGACGGAAAGGGCAACGCGATCTACGCTCCGAGTTCGGCCGGGCAGAAAAAGTGCCTCCAGACGGCCTACGCTCTCGCCGGAGTGACCCCGGATACGATCGAACTGGTCGAGGCTCACGGGACTGGCACCAAGGTCGGGGACACGGCCGAGATCACCGCCCTCACGGAAGTATTCGGACGAGAGCCGACGGGCGGCCAGGCCGCGAAAGCCCGCCCGTGGTGTGCCATCGGGTCGGTGAAGTCGCAGATCGGTCACACGAAAGCCGCAGCGGGGGCGGCCAGTCTCATCAAAACCACCCTCGCTCTTTACAACAAAGTTCTTCCTCCAACGCTCAAGGTGACCCGGCCGGTCGAGCCGCTTCTCGCGACAGACTCGCCATTCTACGCCAACACCCGGATGCGGCCGTGGCTTCCACGTGCCGATCACCCCCGCCGGGCCGCGCTATCCGCGTTTGGGTTTGGCGGGAGTAACTTCCACGCTGTGCTCGAAGAGTACCGCCCCGAGAAGTCCGAGCCCGACTGGGATGGCTCGGTCGAACTGGTCACCCTGTCCGCGGATACCCCCGCGGGACTGATCAACGAGTTGGAGAAGCTGCAACCCGGGCCAGCGCAGCCGCTTTCGTGGGACGATTTCGCGAGGGCCGCTGAAGGGTCTCGCTCCACATTCCACTCCGACGCACCGTGTCGGCTCGGATTCGCCGCCCACCGTACACGAACTGACCTGCCGAAGTTGCTGGCGGGGGCCAAGGCGCGGCTGCAATCGGATTCGGCCTCAGAAACATGGCACACCCCCGACGGGGTGCATTACGCCACCGGGCCAGCACCGGGGAAAATCGCCGTTCTCTTCCCTGGGCAAGGGTCGCAGTATGTCGGGATGCTCCGGGAGTTACTCTGCCAGTTCCCGGAAGCCCTTGATACACTCGTGACGGCGAACACAGCCACAGGGTCCGCGGATGTGAGCGCTCGTCGGCTGTCCGACCGGATCTACCCACCGTCTCGGTTCGACACCGGGATGGTCGCAGAGGATGACCGCGAACTCCGCGATACCCGGCACGCCCAGCCTGCCATCGGTGCAGTCAGTTTCGGAGCGTGGCGGCTCCTGCGAGATCGCTTCGGCGTCGTTGCGGATGTGTTCGCGGGGCACAGTTACGGGGAACTCGTTGCCCTGGCGGCGGCCGGCTGGTTCGCACCTGCCGACCTGTTCGCCCTCTCCCGCGTCCGCGGGCAACTCATGGCCCAGCAACGGGACGGTGATCCGGGGTCGATGCTCGCCGTCTTCGCCCCACTCCCGGAGATCGACCGAGTCCTCAAGGAGCAGGGTCTGAATCTGGTCCTCGCGAACAAGAACGCCCCGAACCAGGCTGTTCTATCCGGCGCGACCGCGGATGTCGAACGCGCCGAACAGACGTTCAGCGCAGCCGGTTTGAAGTCGGCACGCCTGCCGGTGGCGGCAGCGTTCCATAGCGAGTTCGTGGCCGACGCCGCCGGCCCGTTTCGGGCTGCCCTCGACGGAGTCCACTTTGCCGCCCCGAATGCCCTCGTCTTCGCGAATACGACTGCCGACGGCTACCCCACCGACCCGGACGCAGCCAGGAACTTGCTCGCGAAACAGTTGGCCAAGCCAGTTGCGTTCGTGGACCAGATCCGGGCGATGACGGCTGTTGGGGTGCGGACGTTCGTCGAGGTTGGACCAGGATCGGTGCTCACCCGTCTGGTCGAGGCCATCCTGGCCGACGCTGGGGTGAGCGGGGCCGAGACTTTCGCTCTCGACTCATCTGGGGGCAAGCGGCCCGGAGTGCTAGACTTGGGGAACACGATTGCACGGCTGGCGACCCGCGGGGTTCCCGTCCGCATCACCGCCTGGGAGGCGGGGAGTCGGTGCCGGCCCCTGGCGGCGGCCAGAGCAGGGCTGATTGTGCCGATTTGTGGTGCGAATCACGTGAACCCACGGACCAAACGGCCTCCGCGGCCCGGCCTGGCGGGCGATGCCCAGGGTGGAGCGGTCGGGTCGGTGGCTGCTCCTCACAAAAATGGCTTGCTCGGACCCCCACTCCCGCCGGCTCCCGCCGGTCGGCTGCCTCGACCGAACGCCGAGATCCCCCCGATGTCTCACACCCCCGACCCCGGCGGCCTCGCCCAGGCACTGCTAACGACGCAACAGACCCTCGCTGCTGTCCAGCGAATGCAGGACCAGACGGCCCAGTTGCACCGCCAGTTCCTGGAGTCGCAGGAGGCGGCCCAGCGCACCCTTCAGGCTCTGGTCGAGCAACAGCGAACGTTACTCCTGTCAGGCCTCGGTACAGGAGGGGTGCCGTTCCCGACGCCTCCCCTCCCCACTGTCAGCGAGTCAACGGCTCCGCGCCGCGACGAGCCTGCGGCTGTGCCTCCGTTCCCAACTCCCCCGCAGCCCGAGACTCTTGCTCCGCAGCGAGTGCCGGTCGCAGCACCGCCAGCGACCCGACCGGTCGCCCCGGCATCCGCTCAACCCCTTACCGTTCGACCGCCCGCTGGCACAGAATCCGCCGGTTTGGCCCGTGGTGTCGTCGAAACAACCCTTCTGGCAGTGGTGTCAGAGAAGACGGGGTATCCGGAGTCCAGTCTGGACCTGGGTCTGTCGCTGGATGCCGATTTGGGGGTGGATTCGATCAAGCGAGTCGAGATCCTCTCGGCCCTCCAGGAGCGACTGCCGAACGCACCTCAGGTGAAGCCCGAACACCTCGGAACCCTGCACACTCTCCAGGATGTCGCCACTTTCCTTGCCAGCTCAGTAATGGCAAGTGCGACCGCTCCACCTCCAGCTGCGAACACGCCAGCGGACGATGAGGAACTGACTCGAACTCTCCGGATGAACCGGGAGCAGTTGCTCCTCCTGGCCCGTCCCGATGCGCAACCGACCCCGGCCACTCCCAAGGTCCAGGTTGACGTGGCCGGAACCTTGCTGGATGTGGTGTCGGAGAAGACGGGGTATCCGGCAGTGAGTCTGGACCTGAGTCTGTCATTGGATTCTGATCTGGGGGTGGACTCCATCAAGCGAGTCGAGATCCTCTCGGCCCTCCAGGAGCGGCTGCCGAATGCTCCCCAGGTGAAGCCCGAACATCTTGGAACCTTGCGGACCCTCCAGGATGTCGCCGACTTCCTCGCTGGCCGATCTGTCCCACGACCGGAAGCCATGCAGACCGCCAAGATTCCACATGTCCCGGCGATCTTCTCGGGGAACGACACAGATCCCGGTGGCCCGACGATTGTCTCGAGGGTCGATCCGCTGCCCGTTTCCACCCTCCGTACCCCAATCGATCTGGCCAGTCCCTCCGAGTTCGCTGCTCCGAAAACGAAACACGTCATCGACATTCCCACTCCGTCGGATTCGTTGCTTCGAATCGCCGGGATCGCCCCAAACCAGGGAGAGCCCCCGCCCGCTGGACCCGCTGGACCGGCCAACCCGCCTCGGTCGATCACCCACGCCCGACTTGGTGGCCCGGTCATCAGTCTTGATCGGCTTGAACGGAGCATCCTCCAGACAGTGGACATGGACCCCAACACCCCCCGGACCAGGCTGCCCCTGCCCCCCGGTGGCGAAGTCTGGGTGGTCGGTGAGGCGAACGACCTGACCGACTGCGTGGTCGAAGAATTTGCCCGGCAGGGGTTCGCCGCCCGGGCGATGGCCTGGCCCGGACCCGGGACAACCCGCCCGGCTGGCCCTGTGGTGGGGCTCGTGCTACTCGCCCCGGTTGCCCCCGGACCGGACTCGGGGTTGAACCGACTGGCGTTCCAGTGGCTCCAGTTCACCGGTCCAAAACTTCGGCAGGCCGGCCGCCAGGCAGCAGCCGTGTTTGCCACTGTCGCCCGCCTGGATGGGGCTTTCGGACTGAACAAGCTTTCCCCAGATGCCGATGCGACAGCCGGAGGTCTGGCTGGACTGGCCAAGACTGCCCGGTGGGAGTGGCCGGAAGTGTCGTCCAAGGCGGTCGATCTCGACCCGGACTTGACCGATCCGGCAACGGCTGCCGCCACCCTGGTCGACGAGATCCTGACCACCGGCCCACACGAGGTGGGGGTTGGGAGTACCCACCGGTGTACACTGGAACTGGCCCGAACCGTCCGGCGGATGGGGGGCCAGCCGACGGTACTCGGATCGAAAGACGTGGTCCTCGTGACCGGCGGTGCCCGCGGAGTCACGGCAGAGGCTGCTGTCGCACTGGCCGAGACCTTCACGCCAACCCTGATCCTGACCGGCCGGACCCCGACCCCTGGGCCGGAACCGGACTGGTTGGCCGGGTTGACTGGCGAGGCCGAACTGAAGAAGGTGCTTTCCGAACGGCTCGGGCCGGACTCTGGCCCTCGACAAATTGGCGAGCAGTACCAGAAGATCATCACCCAGCGAGAAGTCCGGCGGACTCTCCAGCGCATCGAGCAGAGCGGAGCACGGGTAGTGTACTTCCCGGTCGATGTCGCCGACGGAAAGGCGGTCGCCGACCTGCTCCAGCAGGTTCGTGTGAAATTCGGCGCAATCACAGCTGTGATCCACGGGGCTGGGGTGCTCGCCGACAAGCGGATCGAAGATCTGGCGGTCGACGACTTCGATCGGGTGTACGCCACCAAGGTGAGCGGGCTGCGGAACCTGCTGGACATGCTCAGCAACGAGGATCTCAAAGCGCTGGTCCTGTTCAGCTCAATCACGGCTCGGGGTGGCCGGATCGGACAGGTCGCCTATGCGGTCGCGAACGAGGTTCTGAACAAGACCGCCCAGGTCGAAGCCCGTCGCCGCCCCGGATGCCGGGTGGTGTCGATCAACTGGGGTCCGTGGGAAGGGGGGATGGTCACGCCGGGACTGCGCAAGCAGTTCGAGACGGAAGGGGTTGGTCTGATCCCGCTCCAGGATGGTGCAGCGTTCATGGTCAACGAGTTGAGCGCGGCTGGTAAAGCCGTCGAGATCCTCGCTCAGTGCAAGCCACGAGCGAGCGGGTCCGGGGTCCACCCCGTTCCAGCCGGATCTGGGGGGGCCGCTACACCGACCGGGACAGGGCCGACCCCGGCTCTCAACCCCGTTCCGGTCGCTGACCTGACTCTTGCTTTCGAGCGGGTTCTGGACGTCGAATCGCACCCGGTGCTCCGCTCCCACGTGATCGATGGGTTAGCCGTGGTGCCGATGGCCTTGCACCTGGAGTTCCTCGCGCATGCTGCCCTCCACGGGCACCCGGGGCTCGTCTTCCACGGGTTCAACGACCTGCGAATTACCAAGGGTGTGAAACTGGATGCCGAGGACGGGATCGCCCTGCGCCTCTACGCGGGCAAGGCGGTCAAGCAGGAAAAGCAATTCATTGTCCCGGTGGAACTTCGGGGGAAAAAGAAGGACGGTCGGGAAGTGATCCATTCCCGTGCGGAGGTCGTCCTCGTGGCAGCTACCCCCAAACCCCCAACGGCAGACCGACCGCCGCTCGTTGGCCCCTACCCAATACCAGTTGACCAGGCGTATCGAGAGTACCTGTTCCACGGCCCGGACCTCCGCGGAATCGAGCGGGTGGACGGAGCGTCGGAGGTGGCGATCACCGGGGCTGCCACCACGGCCCCACCGCCGGCCGACTGGTTCCAGTATCCGCTCCGGTCCACATGGGTGGCTGACCCACTGGTGCTCGACGCCAGTTTCCAGATGATGATCCTGTGGAGCCGGCTCCAACATGGTGCAGCGTCGCTACCAAACTACGCAGGCCGATACCGCCAGTTCCGTCGGCACTTCCCGGACGGACCGGTGGGGGTCGTCATCCGGGTCACCCGGGACAATGGCACGTTCGCCCGGGCCGACATCGACTACCTTGATGCCGACGGCCAGGTGATCGCCCAGATGCAGGATTACGAGTGCCTGATCCAGGAGAACCTCAACCAGAAGTTCGGCCGCAATCAACTCGGGGCTGTCCAGGCGTAGGAGAGAACCTAACCCCCCAACCCCCTTCCCTAAGAAGGAAGGGGGAGCCGGAGGCTGGTTTTACTCCCCTCTCCCTCGGGGAAGGGGCTCAGACCGGACGACCACTTCTCCCCCTTCCTTCTTAGGGAAGGGGGTCGGGGGGTTAGGTTCCGAACACCGCTGTGTCTTTGGAGGCCCACCCGTCGCGATGGGTGGGCATTTTCGTGTCGGGTGGATTTCGGAGAGGAGTAGGACTTCCCGGATGACCTCTCTCACAGAACGGATTGCGATTGTCGGCCTTGCAGCGCGTCTCCCGGGGACGGGGGCGGATACCGATGCCTTCTGGGCGAACGTCGTCGCCGGGACGGATTGCTCCCGGGAGGTGCCTCCGGGGCGGTGGTGGCTTCCCCCCGACCGGTGCCTCGACCCCCGGGTGGCGAACCCCGACACCGCCTACTCGAGCCGAGGATATTACCTCGACCCGTTCACTCCAGATGTCACCGGCCTCGCAGTCGATTCGGCCCTCATCGCTGATCTCGACCCGCTTTTCCACATCGTCCTGGATGCCGGCACACGGGCATGGCAGAGCGCAAAAACTCATGCTGTTGATCGATCGCGAGTGGGAGTGATCCTCGGGAATATCTGCTTGCCAACTGCCCGAGCGAATGCTCTGTGCCGGGAATATCTCGGTGGGAAGCTGGCTGATTGGCTGGGAATTGCCCACGAGCCGAAGACGACTCACCCGCTCAACCGCTACGTTGCTGGACTCCCCGCCGGGGTGCTGGCGAAGGCCCTCGATCTGGGTGGCGCGCGCTTCACCCTCGACGCGGCCTGTGCGTCGTCGCTGTACGCCATCAAGCTGGCTTCTGATGAATTGCTGGCTGGCCGTGCCGACGCCATGCTGGCCGGTGGCGCGAACGGCTCCGATTGCCAGTACACCCAGATGGGGTTCGCCCAACTGCGAGCGCTATCCGGGTCCGGGCGCTGTTCCCCGTTCGACGCCAGAGCCGACGGATTGATGGTCGGCGAGGGGGCCGCGGTCGTAGTCCTCAAGCGGCTCTCGGACGCTCTGCGGGACGGGGACGCGATCCACGCCACGATTGCGGGGGTGGGGCTGTCGAACGACATGCACGGGAACCTGCTCGCTCCAGCGAAAGAAGGTCAGCTCCGGGCCATGCGACGGGCTTACGAGCAGGCCGGGTGGAGCCCACACGATGTCGAGTTGATCGAATGCCACGCGACCGGAACGCCGGTTGGAGACGCGGTCGAGTTCGAGAGCCTACGGGAACTGTGGGGTGAGTCCAGGTGGGAGATGGGGCGGTGTACAATCGGCTCGGTGAAGTCGACGGTTGGTCACTTGCTCACCGGGGCCGGAGCGGCAGCGGTGACAAAAGTGCTCCGGGCAATGGCTGCCGGGGTGCTACCCCCGCAGGCCAATTTTGAATCCCCTGCCCCGGGGTTGCAGTACGCGGATGGTCCGTTCCGGGTGCAGTCGGTGCCCCAACCGTGGGACCGACGATCCGCCGACACCCCCCGACGGGCGGCGGTCAGCGGATTCGGATTCGGGGGGGTCAACGCCCACCTGCTCCTGGAAGAGTGGCTTGGCCAACCGATCCCGACCGCACGTCCAACACTCTCGACGCCAGGACCGTTGCAACTCATCACGCCCAAACCCCGGCTGGGAGCCACGCCATCGGCCCCCGAGCTGGTGGCCCCCCTTCCCGTGGCGATTGTCGGGATGGCAACCCACTTCGGACCGTGGGCCGACTTGCAGGCGTTCCAGGAACAACTGCTCGCAGGTACCCCGGCTGTGCCGGTGCCGAAGCAGAACGGGTGGGGGCTTGCTGACCAGCCATGTCCTCCGGGGTTTTTCATCGAAGAGCTTCACTTTCCCATTGATCGGTTCCGCATTCCACCCAAGGAGCTGGAAGAAACGCTCCCGCAACAACTCCTGATGCTACGGGTGGCCGCCGCAGCGCTGGATGATTGCCGGGCACCAACCACTCCCCGCATGGACGACCCAACCACCGGAGTATTTATTGGCCTCGGACTCGATTTGAACACGACCAACTATCACCTGAGATGGTCGGTTTTGGCAAACGACCGTAGCCAGACCGCTGGCGGGTCGATCGAGAACCCGCAGGGTTCTCGTCCCCCCGCAGATATCGGGCTTTCGGCAACTGCCGATCTGGCTTCTTCGCCACTGAACGCCAACCGGGTCATGGGAGCACTCGGGAGCATCGCGGCCAGCCGGATCGCCCGGGCGTTCCACTTCGGTGGGCCGAGTCACACCGTTTGCAGCGAGGAGGCCTCGGCAGCGCGGGCGGTGGAACTGGCTGTCCGGGCACTCCAGGCCGGCGAGATCAATCGGGCCGTGGCTGGCGGGGTGGAGCTCACTGCCGACCCGCGGGCAGTGCTACCTTGTCGGGCTGACGGAGTGATCCTGGGGGAGGGGGCGGCGGCACTGATCTTGAAGCGGCTCGCCGACGCCGAGCGTGACGGAGACCGGGTGTATGCGGTCCTCACCGGCCTGGGCGCTGCGGGTGGCGAGCCTGGCGAACTAGTCGCGGCCCCCAAAGTACTCGCGGCGGCAGTTTCGCGGGCGGCTCTGGAGTCCCCCCTGGACGGTGCGATCCCATTTGATGCCGAACCGGACATCGGCAGAACGGGGGCTGCCGCCGCCGCAGCTTCTCTGGTGAAGGCGTGCCTGTCGCTGTACCAGGAGATTCTGCCAGGCGAGCGGAACCCTGCTCCCCGACCAGGAGCAGAGCACGAGGGTTCCGCTCCTTCTGAGACGGGAGACAGGGGATCGGGTGCCCCGCGCTACTGGCTTCACAACCGTGTGAATGGCCCGCGCCGGGCGACGGTCACAGCCGCCGGATCAGACGGATCATGCCTGGCCTTCGTTCTCGAAGAATACGCCAATAATGCGGCCGAAGAGACCCCGGCAGCCGACCGGCGACAGCCGCTCGGAGTTCGCGACGAGGCCGTTTTTGTCGTGGACGGGGGCTCCCCCGCCGAACTCGTGACGGGGCTCGGGCGGCTGGCGGGAGTGGTGGCCGAGCAGCCCGGTCGGAACATTGAGGCTGTCGCCCGGACGTGGTTTCGATCTACCCCCCCAGATAGCAAACGGGGATTTGCGGTCGGGCTCGTCGCCCGGAGCGTGAGAGACGTTCTCGATCAGATCTCGGCAGTGACCGAGGCCCTGCGCGCCAACCCGACTCAACCACTGCCGGCCGATCCCCGTCCCGCCCTCCGGGATCGGCTCTTCTTCGCCCCCAAGCCACTTGGCCCGAAGGCCAAGGTGGCGTTCGTTTTCCCCGGGTCCGGGAACCAGTTCGATGGAATGGGCCGGGATCTCGGAGGGCAGTGGCCGGACATCCTCCGGCGGCAGCAGAGGGAAAACGACCTTCTTCGCAGCCAGTTCGCTCCCGACGTGTTCTGGGATGGCCGCGCGAACGATGCCTGCCCCCGGGATCTGATGTTCGGCCAGGTGACTGTCGGCTCGCTGGTCGCCGACATCCTCACCGGACTCGGGGTGCGGTGTGGGGCCATGATCGGGTTGAGCCTCGGGGAGTCGGCCGGGCTATTCGGGGTGCGCGCCTGGCGAGGTCGGGACGAGATGTTCCGGCGGATGCAGGTGTCCCCCCTGTTCAACTCCGACCTGGCCCCCCCCTACGACACGGCACGGACCCACTGGAATCTGCCGGCCAGCCAACCGGTGGACTGGGCAATCGGGGTGATCGCGGCATCCGTCGATGACGTGACGGCTGCCCTCCGTCCCGGGCTCAAAGCGTATCTGCTGATCATCAATACGCCAACCGAATGCGTGATCGGTGGACAGCGGGAGGATGTCCGCAAGTTGGCCGCAGCGATCAACCGGCCGTTCTTCCTGCTTGAGGGTGTGACGCTCGCCCACTGTGAAGCGGGGAAACCGGCGGAAGTGCCATACCGTGATCTCCACACCCTCCCGGTGACCGCCCTGAAAGGGGTGACAGTATACAGTGGGGCCTGGGGGAAGAGTTATCCTGTCACGGAAAGCTCGGCGGCCGACTCGATCACCGCCGGACTCCTGAACGCGATCGACGTGCCGGCGGTGGTGCGAGCAGCCTACCGAGATGGGGTCCGGGTCTTTCTGGAGGTCGGACCGGGTGGTTCGTGTACCCGGATGATCGATGTCATCCTCGCTGAGCGTCCACACCTCGCCCGAGCAGCCCATGCGGGTCGGCAGGATGCCATCTCGCAGATCCTGCGCGTGATCGCGAATCTTGCAGCAGAGCGACTACCTATCGACCTTGCCGCCCTTTACGGCCGGGAGACGCGGTGCCCCGATCACCAGGAGCAGGCAGCAGTCGGGGGGCCGGTCGTGGTCGTCCCGGTAGGTAATCGCCCGCCTGTCTCGCCCGAGCCACAGCCGAAGAATTCCCCCCAACCCCCCCCGCCCCCGGCCCAGTCGGTGATCCCCGAAGAACCAGTCGTGGTGAGCGGTGTGCCCATCCTGGCACCGATGCCCTCACTGGCGAACACACGGGAGGGCGAGGCTCCTGCCGAGCTAGACCATCCTCATACACGGGAGGGCGAGGCTCCTGCCGAGCGTGAGGGTGTTACAGCTCGGCCGGAGCCTCGCCCTCCCGTTATATCGATCATTCCTCCTGGAATGAGACAGCCCGACTCGACGCAGATACGGGAGGGCGAGGCTCCTGCCGAGCGTGAGGGCGGTGCGGCTTGGCAGGAGCCTCGCCCTCCCGTTAGACCGATCATTCCTCCTGGAGTGACACAGCCTGATCGGACCCACACTCTACCTGGCGCAAATCGCGGGGGAATCCCCACCCCGAGCCAAGCCATCGTGGCGGCCTGCGACGTGCAAGTGGCCGTGATGCAGGCCCACGAGACATTCCTGCGCGTGAACCAGAGATTGATGGAAACCGCTGCCGGGATCATCCGGTTCCAGACCGGCTTGTTGGAACGGTGGCTCCGGAATGGGGAGCAACCTTCCCTCCCCCTGCCGACAGTATTGGCTCCGGAGACAGAGTTTGCGGGAAACGAGTCCGACTCCGTCCCGCGCACAATGACTTTCGAGCAGTGCTGTACGTTTGCCGCCGGTCGGATCGCGGACGTTCTCGGGCCGAGGTTTGCTGAGGTCGATACCTT
This sequence comes from Gemmataceae bacterium, assembly GCA_003136315.1. Classification (GTDB taxonomy): domain Bacteria; phylum Planctomycetota; class Planctomycetia; order Gemmatales; family Gemmataceae; genus Urbifossiella. Next base: position 58,364 of record PLDW01000095.1, read on the forward strand.
CCCGACCCGGGTCCGGCTCCCGGATGGACCCCTCCAACTGGTCGATCGAATCACCCGGATTGAGGGCGAACCGAAATCGATGACCCACGGCCGGGTGGTGACCGAACACACTGTCCGCCCGGACCGCTGGTATCTCGAAGCTGGCCGCATCCCGACGGCGATTGCCGTCGAGGCCGGGCAGGCCGACCTGTTCCTGTCCGGGTTCCTCGGGATCGATTTCCAGACCCGTGGACTGGCCGTCTACCGGCTTCTCGATGCCGTTGTGAGTTTCCACCGTGGCCTGCCGGTACTCGGCGAGACAGCGGTCTACGACATCCACATCGACGAATTTGTGAAGCAAGGGGACGCCTGGATCTTCCGGTTCCGGTTCGATGGAACTGTTGGTGGGGAACCGTTCATCACGATGCGGAACGGGGTGGCCGGGTTCTTCACCGCCGAGGCGCTTGCCGCCGGTAAGGGGATCGTACAGACCGCTCTCGACAGGCAGCAACTCCCGGGCAAGAGACCGGACAACTGGCGAGAACTGGTTTCGTTCCCACCATGCTCGCTCACGGCGGCAGAGGTCGATGCCCTGCGTGAAGGTGATCTCCTCGCAGCGTTTGGGGGCGCGTTCGCCTCTGTGACGCTCCCTGACCCGGTGAAACTCCCGGGTGGAATGCTCCGGCTCGTCGACCGGGTGCCCATCATCGACCCGACCGGGGGCCGATTCGGGATCGGCTTCGTCCGGGCCGAGTTCGACATCCACCCGGACGACTGGTTTCTCACCTGTCACTTCGTCGATGACCGGGTGATGCCTGGCACTCTGATGTACGAGTGCTGCCTGCATACCCTGCGGATTTTCCTGATGCGGATGGGTTGGGTGGCCGAGGCGGTGGAGTTCGTGTGTGAGCCGGTCCCGGGAGTTAACAGCCGTCTGAAATGCCGAGGACAGGTACTCGATTCGACGAAAACGGTCACCTACGAGGTAACCGTGAAAGAACTCGGCTATCGGCCAGAACCATATTGTCTTGCGGATGCGCTGATGTATGCCGACGGTAAGCCGATCGTCGAGATCACCAACATGTCGCTCCAGATGACGGGGCTATCGGAGCCACGGCTTCGGCGAATCTGGTTCGGCCAGACAAATCCTCTGGAGGGGCTTCTGGCCCAGACGGGTCAGAAGCCCTCACAGTCCGACAGCACCTCCACGCTCCCCAATCCGCGCGCCGCGCTCCGCGTTCATTCTGAGAAGCCCGCTCTCTACGATAGCGCATCGATCCTGGCGTTCTCGAACGGAAAACCCTCGGAGGCGTTTGGTGAGCCGTACCGGGTGTTCGATGCCGAGCGGGTCATCGCTCGACTCCCAGGACCACCCTTCCAGTTCATCGACCGGATCACCGCCGTCTCAGGAGAACCTTTCGTACTCCGGAGCGGAGCCAGTTGCGAGGGGCAGTACGACATCCCGCCAGACGCATGGTATTTCGAGGCCAATCGCAGCGAGCATATGCCCTTCAGCATCTTGCTGGAGATCGCCCTTCAGCCGTGTGGCTGGCTTGCAGCCTATTGCGGATCGGCCCTGACAAGCCCCGACGACCTCTCGTTCCGCAACCTAGGCGGGAAGGCGACCCAGTTCCTCCCGGTGACCGCCCAGACCGGCACACTGACCATGACAGCAACGATGACCGACGTCTCGCAATCGGCCGGGATGATTATCCAGCACTACGATATGCGGATCACGAGTCGGGCCGGGACCGTGTACGAAGGAACAACCTACTTCGGTTTTTTCGCGAAGGCTCAACTGGCGAATCAGGTTGGTATCCGGGAGGCGAAGGTGCCGTGGCCGACCGATTCGGATGTGGCACGAGCGATCCGTGGCGAGTTGCCGCACGATCCGCCGTTCCCGGCTCCGATGATGCGCATGGTCAACCAGATCGAGACGTTCCTTCCGGACGGCGGATCGAAAGGCCTCGGGCTGGTGGTCGGCCGGATTGCGGTCGACCCTGAATTTTGGTTCTTCAAAGCCCACTTTTTCCAGGATCCCGTCTGGCCCGGGTCACTTGGGCTAGAATCCTTCCTACAGTTGCTCAAGTATGTGGCCTGGCAACGGTGGGGGGCAGCGCCTGTCGGCGGGTGGCAGACACTCGCCCTGAATCGTCCACACAGTTGGTCCTACCGCGGGCAAGTGATTCCCACCGACAAGGCTGTCACCGTCTTGCTGGAGGTGACCTTTCTCGACGATGACGCCCGTCGGCTGAGGGCGAATGGATTTCTGACTGTTGATGGGCGGGTGATCTATCAGATGACCGACTTTACACTAGAGTAGTTCCGGGTAGAATAGCCCTCCTCCCCCAGCATCGCCCCCGCCCTCAAAGTATCGCCCCCGCCCCGCTCTGATGGACCAAGCGGAACTCGCATGCACTACTCGCGCGTCCACATCGAATCCATCGGGTATGAACTCGCTCCTGTGGTGGTCTCCACTGCTGAGATCGAGTCGCTGCTCGCTCCTGTGTATCAGGCAGTGGGGATGCGTGCAGGGCAACTGGAGCTCCTCACCGGGATCACTGAGCGGCGATGGTGGGAGCCGAACTACCCACTCTCGCAGGGGGCCGCGGCGGCTGCCCAGAAAGCGCTTGCGGCGGCCGACATCACTCCGGCTGAAATCGACGTCCTGATCTATGCTGGGGTGTGTCGGGAGAACTTCGAGCCGGCCACCGCCTGCGCGGTCGCCGATCGGCTCAAGATCAACCCGGATGCCTCGATCTACGACCTGAGCAACGCCTGCCTCGGTGTACTCAACGGCGTGGTCGATGTGGCCAACCGGATCGAGCTCGGGCAGGCCCGTGCCGGGCTGGTCGTCTCCGCCGAGACCTCCCGCGAGATCAATGAGCACATGATCGACCGGATGCTAAGGACGAAGTCCCGGGAGCTATTCGTCGAATCAGTCGCCACCCTGACTGGTGGCTCCGGTGCGGTGGCTGTGCTGGTGGTGAGCAAGGAACTCTCTCGGGCAAAGCGGCGAAAACTGCTCGGAGGTGTCACGAAGAATGCGACTCAGCACCACGGCTTGTGCCGGTGGGGACTCGATTCCATCCTCCCCGCAGCGGTCGAGAAGGTGGAAAAAGTGCTGGGATCGAGTGCCGGAGCACTCGTGCAAAAGGGTGTCCGCAAGGGAATCGACCTCGGAGCGGGTGCGACAGCGCTCCTCCGCCAGGGGCTCGACCTGGGGCTGCGGCATGTCAAGATCCCGTTCATGGAGACGCACGCGGGGGAAGTGCTCAAGCACGGGGTCGAACTCGGCCTTCGAACCTGGAGCGCATTCCTGACCAAGTTCGGGTGGCGGGCCGACCATCTCGATAAAGTCATCTGCCATCAGGTCGGGTCGCAGCACCAGGAGGCCGTCTTGAAGGCGATCGGTGTGCCGCTGGAAAAGACCTACAGCACCTTCCCGTTCCTGGGCAATATTGGGACGGTGTCCCTCCCGCTGACTGCCGCACTGGCCGAGGAGCGAGACTTCCTGCAACCCGGCGACCGGGTCGGCTGGCTCGGCATCGGCAGTGGTCTGAACTGCCTGATGCTCGGAATCGAGTGGTAAGAACTCGTCCGGGATCAAAACCGTGTTGTTCGCCGATCAAACGAACAGGAGNNGGCCGGGGTTGAGTCCTCGAAACCCCGGCTGCGTGGGGAAAGCGTGCCGGGGTTTCGAAGACTCAACCCCGGCCACCCGTCCGTCAGTAGTTTTACCGAGTGGCGGGGGTACTCTCATGCGGCGGTACGTGGGAGGGGAGAACGGTGTCGGCGTGACGCCGTATTCAGGGGAGTGTGAGCGCGTGCTGCGGTATCTGCGGCTTGCGGGCTTTAGCCGGAGTGGGGAATGCATCCGTATCCATGCCATTGACGACCGAGGAACGCACTTGCTGCTGACCTTCGCGGTGTCATCGCTCGAAGACCCCTCGCGGGACTTCATGCACGCGAGCATCGTGGTCGAGAAGGAGACGGGCGATGTTTACTCCTTCCCATCCCGCGCCCGGCATCCCATCGACGCGGCAGACATCGCCTCGATCCGGCAGGGGTGTATTCGCATTACGCCGGGCGATATAGATGAGATGGAATTGGAAGAGAAACGAAGAGTACGGGAGGCTACTTGTTTTACATGCGGTTCCTCGAACGTCCATTGTGATGGAGGCAACCTCTTCTGCGTTTCGGGGCTTGATCAGGAGTTCATTGAGTGGACTCACACTTGCTACGGCTGTGGGAAGAAAACGAGTCAATGGAGTTCAGGACACGGAGTTGCTTTGGAGTTGCGCTGTTCCTATTTCGACTGCAAGTCGGTTTGGCGGTATGATAATCACCCAGCGTAGGGGAGTCCTCCAAAGCTGCGAAAGCGACTGCCGCCTGGCCTTGCAAGACAACTGACCACCAGCTCAAGCGTGCTGTTCAGCGGGAAAAACGAGTCAAATGGCCATCCGGCTTCCCCTTCCCTCTTAGGGAAGGGGGTTGGGGGGTTAGGTTTCCGCAGCACGCCATCCCGTATCGCACGAAGGGTAGAATGCCGCCTCCCGATGCCGCCACCTCACCCTCAGCGCTCATCATGCCCCCGTCCGATGACCCGGAGTTCCGCAGGCTCTACCCATTCCATCGCTCCGGTGGGTTCGTCAACGCTTTCCAGCGCCCCGATCGGTCGAGTCGCCCTCATCTCACCATGAATTACCTCGACGAGGGCACAGGTGACCCTGTTGTGATGCTCCACGGGAACCCGACCTGGAGTTTCTACTACCGCAACCTCGTCCTCGCTCTTCGGGACTCGTACCGCTGTATCGTCCCTGACCACATCGGGTGTGGCCTCTCCGACAAGCCCCCGGAATCGCTCTACGACTACTCGCTCAAATCTCGCATCGACGACCTCGAAGCCTTGCTCGACCATCTGGGACTGCGGGAGAACCTCACTCTGGTCGTCCACGACTGGGGCGGGATGATCGGGATGGGCTTTGCGGCCCGGCACCCGGAACGGATCAAGCGGCTGGTCGTGTCGAACACCGGAGCATTCCCGTTGCCGAAAACGAAACGCTTCCCGTGGTCGCTGTGGCTCGGCCGAAACACCCGGTTGGGGGCCTGGCTCATCCTCAAGAAAAACGCCTTCTGCCGGGCCGCAGCCAGTTGGTGCGTGACTCGTACGAAACTCCCGCCAGACATCCGGCGAATGTATCTGAGGCCTTACGACTCTCCCGAACACCGGGTCGCGGTACTTAAGTTCGTTCAAACGATTCCACTGAGCCTGTCTGACCCCGGTTACGATATCGTCAACAGCACAGCGGAGTCGCTGGGGAAGTTTCGCGATGTCCCGACCCAACTCCTGTGGGGAATGCGGGATTTCGTGTTTGACCGGCACTTCCTGGCTGAGTGGCAGCGACACTTCCCCCACGCCGAGACGCACACCTGGCCGGATTGCGGACATTATCTGCTCGAAGACGCAGGAAATGAGGTTATCATGCGGGTAAAGGAGTTCCTGGCAAAGCACCCGGTATGAGGGGCCGCGAGTGAATCCGGACGACGAGATCGCGATGGAAATGCTGATCGCCGAAGACGGCCAACCTGTCGCGGCAGGCGTGCCAGCAGGAAGTCGTGCGTGTGGGCTCATGGAGATTGAGAACGAATCACATGCCTTGGGGAAAACACACATGGGCCGCGTGATCGTTCAGTTCGAGCTTTCCAACAATAGTGACATCAAATTGATGGAACGGGGTTACCTCACCCCCGACAAGATCCGCAAGGTGGCGATCCAGGGGGTGGTCGATACCGGGTCGGCGCGACTGGTTCTCCCGGCTGGGGTCGCACAGCAACTTGGTCTGCCCGTCACCGGGCAAGCGACGATACGATACGCCGACCATCGAAGAGAACTCCGGGACGTCGTTGGCGATGCTCACGTCCAACTGCTCGGCCGGGGTGGGGTGTTCAGCGCGGTGGTCGAACCAGCTCGGTCCGACGCGCTACTCGGACGTATCGTGATGGGAGATTTGGACCTCGTGGTCGATGGCACCGGTCAGCGTCTGGAACCCCGAGATCTGAACACGCTTCTCACCGAAGTCGAATGACATGGCTTCCTCTCTCAACGTCGCATCACACCTGGCCCGGATGGCGGCGACCGAGCCGTCCCGGGCCGCAATCCACTACCCGCCCCGCGGCGTGAACCCGACCGGCACGACCGAACACCTCAGCATCACCTTCGCTGCGCTCAATGCCGATGCCGACGCCATCGCCCACGGTTTGACCGCCGTCGGGATCACCTGCGGCACCCGCGTGGCGCTGATGGTTCCCCCCTCGCCCGACTTCTTCGCAATCACTTTCGCTCTGTTCAAGGTCGCTGCGGTGCCGGTCCTGATTGATCCGGGGATGGGTACCAAGAATCTCGGCAAATGTCTGGCGGAGGCCGAGGCGGAGGCATTTATCGGCATTGCGAAGGCTCACCTCGCTCGCCGCATTCTGGGGTGGGGGAAACGGACAATCCGCACGACTGTGAACGCAGGTCGATGGCGGCTTCTCTGTGACAGTTCACTGTCACGACTGCGGGCCGCCGGGGCAGCTCAAGGGCCGTTTCCCGTTCCGGATGTGTCGGCTAATGAGATGGCCGCGATCCTGTTCACCAGCGGAAGCACTGGGGTCGCGAAGGGGGCTGTCTACACCCACGGAATCTTCGCAGCGCAGGTCGAATTGCTCAAAAACACCTACGGGATCGAACCCGGTGAGATTGACCTCTGCACCTTCCCACTGTTCGCTCTTTTCGGCCCAGCCCTCGGGATGACTTGCATCATCCCGGACATGGATTCGACCCGACCAGCCCAGATCGATCCGCGGAAGGCTGTCACCCAGATTCTGCAGTTCGGGGTGACCAATCTGTTTGGTTCGCCCGCGGTTCTACGGGCGTTGGGCAGTTGGGGAATCAACATCGGGTTGAAGAAGCCTGGCCCCATGCCGCCAGCAGCATCGGATGGCGTTCATCGCGATGGTCCGCCCCAGCTCCCCACGCTCCGTCGCGTCATCTCGGCCGGGGCAGCGGCTTCGGCGGTGGAGATTGAGCGGTTCGCCCGCCTGCTCACCGAAGGCGTTCAGGTGTTCACGCCCTACGGTGCGACCGAATCGCTTCCAGTGGCCAACATTGGCAGCCGGGAAATCCTGACCGAGACCCGTCACCTCACCGACCAGGGAATGGGGGTGTGCGTGGGCCGACCGGTAACGGGGGTAAGGGTTGACGTCATCCCGATCACCGACCACCCGGTGGCGGAGTGGGACGAGTCGCTGTGCCTCCCACCCGGACAGATCGGTGAGTTCGTCGTCCGTGGACCGGTGGTCACCAAGCAGTATTACAACCGTCCCGAGGCCACCAAGCTCGCCAAAATCCGCGACCCGAACTCTGGCGAGATCCTGCACCGGATGGGCGATGTCGGTTATTTTGACGAACACGGCCGGATGTGGTTCTGCGGCAGGAAGTCGCAGCGGGTTGTTACCCCCTGGGGGACGCTCTTCACCGATCAGGTTGAACCGGTGTTCAATACCCACGAGTTTGTCTTCCGCTCCGCGCTCGTTGGGGTCACCCGGGGTGGTGTGACGTATCCGGTGGTGTGTGTCGAGATGTTTAACTGGCCCCTTCCAAATACTAAGCTCCTGACATGGGAGGCGGTTGAAAAGAACCTTCGGCAGCGCGGGAAGCATCTCGTGCATACACAGAGGATCGAGACCTTCCTGTTGCATCCTGGGTTCCCGGTGGATATCCGGCATAACTCGAAGATCTTCCGCGAGAAACTGGCCGTCTGGGCGGACCAGACGCTTGGCAAGGGCTGGACCCCGGGCGATAACACTCGTGTGCAGACGCCCACGGGTTCGGGGGCTCCGACATGACAGCCCTGGTTACCGGCGGCGGTGGTTTTCTCGGCGGGGCGATCGCCCGGCTCTTGCGACAGCGTGGCCGGACGGTTCGGTCGTTCACCCGGACCGCCTACCCGTGGCTCGACGAACTCGGTGTGGAACAAACCCTCGGCGACCTCTCCGACCCCCCCTCGGTGGAACGGGCAGTGGTCGGGGTCGATGTCGTGTTCCACGTCGCTGCGCGGGCCGGTGTCTGGGGCCGGTACGCCGACTACTTCGCCACCAATGTCACCGGCACCGAAAACATCCTCGCAGCCTGTCGGAAGCACGGAGTCCAGAAGCTGGTCTATACGTCGACTCCGAGCGTCGTCCACACTGGCGTCGACCTCGAAGGGGTGGACGAATCGATCCCGTATCCCAAACACTTCGACGCTGCCTACCCGGAGACCAAAGCCCTTGCCGAGAAAGCGGTTCTGGCCGCGAATGGGCCAGACCTCGCGACCGTCGCCCTTCGCCCGCACCTCATCTGGGGTCCAGGCGATCCCCACCTGATCCCCCGCTTGCTCGCCAGAGCGCGGGAAGGGAAACTGCGCCGGATTGGCTCCCGCGCGGTGAAAGTCGATGTCACCTACATAGATAATGCAGCCGATGCGCATCTCCTTGCTGCGGAGAAGCTTGCGCCAGGGTCGCCGGTGAGCGGGAAAACCTATTTCATTTCCAATGGCGAACCCGTTGAGTTGTGGGGGTTCATCGACCGCATCCTCGCAGAAGCCGGGCTTCCACCGATCACACGAACCGTCTCGGCTTGGAAAGCCCGACTCGCAGGCCGGGTACTGGAGTGGGTTTACCGCGGCCTGCGCCTCCCCGGAGAGCCATCGATGACACGGTTCGTGGCCAACCAGATGTCGACCTCGCACTGGTACAACATTTCGGCCGCCCGACGCGACCTGGGGTACGAACCGCGAGTCTCGATCGATGAGGGGATGCGACGACTCGGTGAGAAACTCCGGGGCGGGTGAGCCGAGCACTGTAACGGCTAAATCGTTCCGAACTGTCGGTCTCCAGCGTCGCCAAGCCCGGGGACGATGTACCCGATGTCATTCAGGCGATCATCGAGTGCAGCCAGAACAATCGGCACATCGGGATGGGCCGAGCGCAATGCGTCCCGCCCTTCCGGGGCTCCGATGATCCCAACGAATGTCACCTTCGGTGTCCCGTGCTGCTTCAAAATGTTGATGGCTGCGATTGCACTCCCGCCGGTCGCGAGCATCGGGTCGAGAACCAGAGCCAGATCCATGTCCGACCGCGCGGGAAGCTTGTTGTAATACGTCACCGGCTTGAGTGTGGCGTGATCCCGATACAGCCCGAGATGCCACACGGACGCCTCGGGAAGTGCCTCAAGCATCGCCTCCGCCATCCCGAGACCGGCACGTAACACGGGCACCAACCCGATCCTCACTCCGATCTCACGACAGGTGACCTGGGCCAGCGGCGTGGTCACCTCGACCGGGCGAAGCGGCAGATCCCGGGTGGCCTCGAAAAGCAGCCCCCGGGAAATGGCTGCGATGAGGTCGCGGAACTCCGGCGGCTTTGTCTCGACCGCCCGAAGTCGGGCCAGTTTGTGCTGGATCAGGGGATGGTCGGAGATGTGGATTGGGGCGGACATGGAAGTTCTCTCACGTGCGGCCCGGCACGGGTTTGGTCTCTCGCGACACCCTCCGCAGCCACCCGTAAACTACGACCCCAGCCGAGTAGAAGAAATGGCCCGTAGATGACGCCTCAGAATGGCCCGCAGAGAATACTTCAGAATGGCCCGCAGATGACGCTGACCTACGGACGCAGATGAAATCCAGATAAAACGAAATGAATTTTGATCAAGATTTTATCTGCGTCGGAGTCTGCGTCATCTGCGGGCCATTCTGAATCGGCACTGATGCAACCCGGAGTCTGCAATGGAATACCGTCCCCTCGGTCGGACTGGCCTGTCCGTTTCCGTAATGTCCCAGGGTGGGGCTGCGATCGGCCAGCAATACGGGCCGGTGTCGGTCGCCGAGGTGACTGGCTGCGTCCATGCAGCAATCGACGCTGGTATGAACCTGATCGATACCTCCGCGTTTTACGGTAAGGGGCGATCGGAAGAGATCCTCGGGGAGATTCTCGACGGTGGATGGCGAGAGAAAGTTCACATTTGCACCAAGGCCGGGCGGCTCGACCGCGATGTGTTCGACTTCACTCCCGCCGGGATGCGGGTGTGCCTGGAAGGCTCGCTGAGGCGGTTGCGCACAGATCACGTGGAAATCTTGCTCGCCCACGACATCGAGTTTGCCACGGATTATGAGGCTGTGTTGACCGAGACAGCCGAAGTCCTCCACCAGTTCAAGAAGGAGGGCAAGGCTCGGTTCATCGGGATGTCGTGCTACCCACTCGGATTGCTCCGGACCGCGATCGAACGGTGCAAGCTGGACGCTGTCATCAGCTATGCGCACTTCACACTTCAGAATACCCGATTGCTCACTGAGTTGCTCCCGGTCGCCGACGCCCTCGGAGTGGGGGTGCTGAACGCTTCCCCGCTGTCATTGGGGCTGCTCACCAGCCAGGGTCCGCCGCCCTGGCACCCGGCCACCCCCGAGATCAAGGCGGCGTGTCGCGCTGTGGCTGATCTGTGCAAGAGCCGCGGTGCGGATCTTGCGACTCTCGGGATGCAGTTCTGCTTCAGTGAGAAGCGGATTCCGAGTACCATCACCGGAACGGCCAAGAAGGCGGAACTGGATGCAAATCTGAGGGCCATGCAAGAGCCGATCGACCCGACTCTGCTGGCGGATGTGTTGGGCGTGCTTCAACCGGTGCGGGATCTCACCTGGGCCAGCGGGAACCGGGCGGGCTGACAGTGATGCAACGGGTTCAGAACATTCTCGTTGCTTTTTTGGTGTTTCGCCTACAGACATTGCTCGCACCGCTTCTGTTCTTTGTCTCCCGGACCTGGCGAGGAAGGTTCCACGCGCTGGTTGCTGGGATCGGCGGTATCGCGATCACGTCATTTCTCGTGTTCTTGCTGTATGGGCACTTCGCCGGAGTGCCGGCGGCCCGCATCCCGTTCCTCATCACCCTTGTCTCCTGTCCCCTGGCACTCGTCTGCGTCATACTCAGCATCGTGTTCCGCCGGCCGGCGGTGCTTGGAACCGGGCGGGTCGATTCCCTCTTCCCTTATGAGCTTGCCAAGCCAAACCAGAACTTATCTGACGGGTGGGACGATATCGAGGATGAGTATGTCTGGCTGTTGGTTCAGCTCGTCACCCGCCTCGACCCGTGGATGCCAGCCCTGGAACGGGCCAGGACAAGGGAGACGATTCGGCGACTGCTCGCAGAAATCTATACTAGTCCGGACTACGACCGCCTCCCGCGGGTCGGGTGGCGTCTTGGTGTTGTGCTCCGCAATGGCCGGTCCGACCCACAGCACTGCTACACCTACCGACCCGAACCCCGACAACCGGGTGAGCGGTTCGGGCTGTTTGTGTTCCTCCACGGTCATGGGACGAACTACCTGGTTCTGCTGCACGCCTTGCGGCCACTCGCCGACCGAATGCGGTTGGTGCTGGTCGCGCCGTCATTCGGGTACGGGAACTGGGAAGCGCCCGGCGGAGTCGAGGCGATCGATCGGGCGACCCGATTCGGCCTGGCCGCGTTCGAAGTTGATCCAGGGCGGGTGTTCCTCGCGGGCTTGTCGCAGGGCGGGGCGGGGGTGGGTCGGGCCGCGGCGGCAGCCCCAGACCGATACGCAGGGTTGGTGTTTCTCTCGGCGACGATGGAGGTGTCAGTGCTCGGCTCGGAGGCGTTCGCGACCGGATGGAAGGGCAAGCCGGTGCTGGTGATCCAGGGCGAGCGAGATCACAATGTGACACCCCGGTCGGTGGCCGCGGGAGTCGAGTTGATGGAAGCCGCTGGGGTCAAGGTGACGATGCACTCGGACCCGGAGAGCGGGCACTTCCTCTTCTTCGCCATGATTGACGAAGTGGAATGCCACATCGCAGGCTGGATCGATCGCGTCGCCACTGGCTGTGGCATGAGGAGCGACGAGGCAAATGCCTCGTCGGCTTGAGCAGTGAACCCAGGACCTTGGAATCGATCCGCTCCCAGACCGTGGGCTGTCCACGGCCGTGTGAAGGCGGGGCGATGCCGGTCTGGGCGGGGAGCGTTACCGGCGAGAATACCCAGGCAGAATGAAGGTTGCCGGCGGCGGAGCAGCGATTACCGGGGGGGATGCACAGATCCCTTGGGGCAGCCCGCTTTCGTTGGGCAAGATGCTCGCTTTTTGCATCTCGATGATCACGGAGTCAGACACTCCGCCCATTTTGAGGAACTGGATATCTGTAACGGTCAGTACGAACGTGCTTCCAGTATTGCGGATCTGATTGACTATCACATCGTCGCTAGCATGCACTCGGGTCAGTGTCACCACATCGGCCAGACTCAGCTTTCCGGGCTGTGCAGCCGCGAAGGTCGATTGTGGGCACGCTGCACGGGTCTCGGTTGATTGGGACGGGAGCGGTTCGGGCGGGGCCATCGGCGAGACCGCCAGAGCATTCACCGGCGGACTTTGTGAGGAGTGGGGGACGTCCGTGGACAGTCCGAGATCGCAAACCCACGTTCTGATCGGCAACTGACCCTGTCGCATGACAGGGGCGGTTGCTGGCGTAGCAGCCGGAGCGACATACCCGGCGGTTGCAGCCGGTGATTGGCTCGGCACAAGTGTTGGCACTGGCCCAACCACTTGCCCAACTGTTGCTGGGCAGGGGACTGGATCGACAGCTTGTGGCGGATAGGAGGAAGTCGGCACCGACGGGACGGAGGACGGGGTTGGTAGGGGTGCGTGGACCGGCGAGCCTGGGGACTGAGCCGGACACGGGGCAGCCATGCCAGGGCCAGATTGGGGCACGCCAACCATTTGACCAAACGTCCCCGCCATCATGCCGAACACCTCGGGTGGTGCCGAACAGGCCGAATTCGGACCAGCCATCACGGGGGATGCCGGGGGCAGGTTTGCCGTCAGACAGGTCGGCACCCCGGACGGCACAGCGACTGGGTTGAGCCCCACGTCAGATGGGCCGCTGGAAGCTGGGGTCAATTTGACCGGTTTCGGGGTCGGCACCGGACCGTTCCCCGCGACCCGATACTTCCCGGCGACCAGCGAGAGAGACTCCCTCATCATCTCGCCGTCACTGCCACTCACTCGCAGATTGCTCACCATCAGCCCGCCATCGGCCGCGCGGCACCGGAAGGCGAATGGTTGGTCGACGTACAACTGGAGTCCTGCTGAGAGCCCGGCCAGTTCCATCCCCGCGGAGGTCTGTTCACTCCCCGCTGTCACATCGGCCCCGGTGACGACTCCATGAACGGTGCCATCCGCCGTCACTGCACAATCACCAGTCAGGGTGATTGTGATCAGGTCTCCGTTATTGTTGAGCGTGATCTTCGCCGTCAGCCCGTTCCCGTCGGGGGTGAACGAGGCCGATACTACTGCTCCGGGCAGTTCCCGATACCATGTTCCAAGCGGCCGGTGGTGCCAGACTGGGGTGATAACAGCGACAGCAGGCCCCGGCGGCGGGACTGGGTCAGCGGTTGCGTGCTGCCTGATAGCAGGTGCCGGCTGGTACTGGAAGACCGGGGCTGGCATCACCGCCGGGGCCACTGGTGGAGCAGGTTGTGGCGCTGCGAGGATGGGGGGGCCGATGTACGTCCAGGTCAGCCGCACGTCCAAGCCGTCCTTCACAGCTTTGACCCGCGGGGCGGGTGCGATTTCCACAGTCTGGCCCCGCCACGGGTGCGGACTCTCCCCCAGTACTGGGAGCGGGGATGAAGCGAGGGCGAGGATGAGGAGGCCGGCCGTGCCGGCCCGCGGGAGTGTCCGACCAGACATGCGGACTCCTTGTCGAACGATGGGCGAAGACCAGCCGATCATGCTCTGGTCCGTCTGATCGCACAACCCCAACCAAAGTGCGTGAAATTCGGGCTTCCCTCATCCGGTGGACATCGATATGAGCCACCGCGAGGGAATACCATGCGCGGCGCAACATCACCCCGGCAGGCGATCATCGCGTCTGTCGGGCTCCACATCCTGCTTGCAGTTGGGTTGGTGAGCCTCGCCCGATTTCAGGCCGCTCGCCCAACTCTGCCTGGGCCAGCGCCAAGAATCGACACCCGGGTCGACATCCGGTTTGAGTCCCCCTCAGCGGAATCGGAGACGTCCGTTGAGGTCTCGGTCGCAACCCCAGCACCAACCCCCAGCACCCCACCGCCAGAACCGCCCACCGAGTCCCCGTCCGCCCCTGAGCCCAAAACCACAGACACGACCCCACCCCCCGCTCCCGAGGAGACCCGTCCGCCGCTGGGCAAGACCACGCCGCTCCCACAGACGCTTCCTCCGGAAATGCTCGCGATTCTGAAGAAGCCTCAGCCAGCGACCGTCGTCGAGGTGCCGTTGACCTTGTCCCCGCTCCATCCGGAACCGGCAGCAACCACACCGTCACAGGTCCGGCCAGCGGGCGGGCTTGTCGAGCGACCCCCTGCACCGTCGCGGCCAACCCCAACTCCAGGTTCGACTCTGGACGGGGGAGTGCCGCTCCACAGTGTGCTCGCTCCGGGGCAAACGATTGTGTATGTGCTGGATAAATCGGGCAGCATGGGAGCGGGGGGGAAGTACGAGGTGGCCCTGCGTGCTCTGGTGGCGACACTCAAAGTACAACCCCCCACAGTTCGGTTTCAAGTCGTCGTGTACGAGGGGTATGCCTTTCCCCCGCTCCCGGCGACGACGCCGACCGGGTTGATCTCGGCATCGGTCGACACTGTGGCCCGGATGGCGGATGCCCTGAGGATTCTCAGCCCCCGTGGACGGAGCAACCACATTGAGGGGTTACGTGTGGCGCTGGCACTGGGGTCGGAACAGGGGCCGGACTTCGTGATCCTCTTGACCGATGGCGACGACCTTCCGATTTCGACCATTCGCAGCCTCCGGCGGGGGATGGGGAAACGATCGGTCGTGTACGTGGCACAGGTCACGGATGGGGGGGTGGGGAAACTGATCGAGATGAAGTAATGCATGCCCTCCCGCACAATGCTCAGGGCACGGCGACTCACAGCACGGCAGAGCCGTCATCAAATCTGCTGGCAAGTTGCATCGCATTTGATCTTCGCTGTCTCGTTGTAGCTAATACTAGCTTGCAAATTATAGATTGATAATAACGATACAAAAGACGCAGAGACACACCGAAAACTGAGAAAAAGCAACTCTCCTCGACAGTTCACGCTGGAAGCAACAACATCCCCCGCAGTTCGTTCGCCATGCACCACGCGGAGCGTGGGAACCAGGGGCGATGCTGTCGCGATCTGCGAGAGGTGTCTCGAAGTTGCTGTCGCTGCAGGGAAGGTGAACACCCGTGAGGACGGGAGGAAGGATCTGAAGATCGGGGTCATTTTGAAGCGTTCGTCTGGCTTGGAGGTGTCCCCGGCAGAGTGGGAGAGACAGCGGGTACCAGGGGTCACGATAGTGCTGGCGTTTGCAACGATCACCACTGTGAAAGTGTTCCATCGGAGTAGGTCGGGTTGGGTCCGCCTGGTTGTGATCACGAGATTCGGGCTGTTCAGATGTTGGTGGATCGAGCTGGATGGACCTGGATAATCGGCCAATCGGGCTCTGGGTGAAGACAACAGAACGGTCTGGCATTTATCACAGCAGTTGCCAAAAAGATTCAGCTTAGTTCTGGCGTTCTAACATTTATCACAACAGTACTCTGTGAAGGAATTTCGCGGCAAAAAAAAATGCGACGAAAAACCCGGGAATGTATTGACTGCATGCCCTCAAGCGATACTCTGCTATGGAGTCAGAATTTTTGATTCATCCGGTTCAGTCGGGCCTGACTCACCAACCGGAGAGTTACAGGGTCCAGTTCCAGACGGGTCAGCAGGTGGGTGAAGGGGTCGTGGGCCTGGAGATCGGCACAGTCTCATTACGCAGTTTTTGAATTTTCAATTTTTTCGCTCTGGCAGAATTCTCATTCTGCTGCAATTGAGTTGTAGAACGTTATTATTAGTGTTTAATGCCACGGATGAGTAATCATGGTATATCATCTCCTTGAGACCGTGCGATCATTGTCGTCAACGAGTTGGCGGCGAGGCAGTTGGGCGGTCGGAGCGGGTGGGATTGTAGCGATTGCCATTTTGAGTTGGGTTCTGCTGCACGAACCAGTCAACGAACATCGCACGATTCAGGGCCCCCGATCTGGGGCTGAGAGCATTTCGGGGATTCCTCTCCGAATCGAATCAAGGAATCGGGCACTCCTGAGCCCGGACTCGGATGAGGCTGTCGCGGTGACACGGATGCTTCGCGAGCCGAGGTCGGAACCACTGAATGTCTCCACTTGCTGTCATTTTCTACGTCTCTACGGCCTCGGGCCATTTTCGCATGCTCGATTCACATCGGGCCGCGACGTGGTGGATGCGTTAACGAATCAAGAACGCTCAAAAGTCGTTCTTGGCGAACCCATGTTCTTTCCGACTCGCAGCGGGATTCGGTATCGAGAAATTGCGATCCAAACGATTTCGACCGGTGAAAACCATCGTGATTTTTGTTTGGCCAACTTCGCGGAACTGGGGTTGCCTCTCTCCACACCGATGACGGTGGCCGATGGAACCTATTCGCTTCATGACTTGCTCCGCGATTCCGTCGAGAATTTCACGATCGATCAAACAGAACTCGGCTGGACCGCAATCGCATACGCCTTGTACATGCACGAATCCGGCGGCTGGACGAATCGCTATGGCGAATCGTTTCGCTTCGATGATGTTGCTCGGAAGTTAATACAGGCACCATTGGGTCGCGCGAGTTGCGCGGGTGCCCATCTTCTCTACGCGATGACCATTCTGGCCCGGGCCGACTCCACGGAACGGTTCTTGACGGAAACCGCGAGAGAGGAATTGCTGGGCCATCTCCGAAAACTCTCGCGTCAAGCGGTCACATCGCAAAGCCCGGACGGCTTTTGGCGACTGAACTGGTTTGTGGAACGAGATCGAAAGTCCGCACCTCCGACCCCCGAGTTCGATGATTTAGGAGCCCGATTATTGGCGACAGGGCATCTCGTGGAGTGGCTCGAATTGCTGCCTGAGGAATTGCAGCCACCTGACGACTGCTACATACGCGCGGCTCGATGGCTCGGTGCGGGAATTCGCGAGAAGACTCCGATCGTAAAGCCTGGAGATCTTTGCCCCTGTGTCCACGCAGTGTGCTCGGTGCGGAAATTGCTTGGCCAGAAAGCCGGGCAGTAACCGAGTTCTTTTGGGGAGGCGTGGGTGATTGAGACGGGTCTACGTCGACTCGTCTATCGGTTTCGATTCTCACGATGAGGAAACGACGATGTTACGAAACCTGGGATTGGCGATCGCGTTGTTCGGCGTCTTGGCGTTGGTCGGCTACTCCGGAGTGATGGCCTCCGGGTCGCAGCTCGGCCAGGTCATTTCTCCGGACGAAGCCAGGGAGATTCATGGAGGTGTTGCTGCATGTTTCAACGTCACGCCGTACTACTGTACGAACGTGCCGCAATACAGTTGCTATCTCGGCAATCCCCCGGTGCCGTACGTGTGCTATGCACAGTCGGGCCTGTACTCGCTCGGAAGTCCGAACCCGCAGGGATACCAAGAATCCCCGACCGCGACGTACTATTGTTGCGGCGCGGGGAACTACGCTTGCAACGTCTATCCCAACGCGGTGGTGGCCTGTCAGTCGACGATCACCATAACCACGATAGTTCCGGAATAACCGACGTAAAGACCGTCCCAACTTGATCGCGACAACGTCGCGGGTAGTGTAGTCCTGTGATGGCTCGATCGACCAACCGTGCACACTCATGACCCAAAAGACGATTTCGGGAGGTCGGGCCATCTCAGGCCTGGGATCATCCGCCAGGAATGACGCTCACGATCTAACAGATTTTGAGCGATTGCCAGTACGATTATAACTTCGGTTGATTGACATACGATGCATACTCGCTCTAATATACAGCTCATCAAACCTCAGTCTTGCGTGAGGCACACGATGTCGATTATTAACATCATATATATTTTCAATAGTGTTGTCGCTATTGTTAGTTTGAGCGCGTTGAGTCCAGCACTGGCTCAGGAAATTGTCAGTGGCGAGTCGAGTTCAAAATCAGCAACACGACCAGAACGCATGAGCAACGCACAAATTGAGCGTCAGAAAGTTATATGTGGGCCAAACTGTCTGTATATGCTACTGAGTCTGCATAATAAGCCGGTCGACCAATCGCTATTTGTCAGGTACTTTCCCACGCACCAGGATGGATTGTCTCTTCTCGAATTGCAGGAAGCGGCCACATCAATGGGGCTCCCTTCTGAAGTTCTCCGTTGTACATATGATGAACTTCAGCGGTCATTCGATTCACCGATTATCGCTTATTTGTCTGGGGATGGCCCCCATTATGTCGTCGTGCATTCGGTCGACTCGGAATCGGTTTCCATTCTCGATGGCACCACGGGCGAAGAGCAGAGACTCACTCGAAAAGAATTCGAGCGCACTTGGTCGGGATATATCCTCCATCCTCGCGAAGCGTCAGAATACACACTATTGTTCTATCTCAGTTTAACGGTACTTGGGTGGTCACTGTTGCTTGCAGGCATTCGGTTTCGAGCTACTCGGAAGCGAACCTGAGACAGGAATCCGCTGATGCGGTGGTCTCTACGGAATGACGATGGGACGTATACTTGGGAGGGTGAGGCTCCTGCTGAGCTGGAACACCCTCACTCTCGGCAGGAGCGTCGTCCCCCCGTTATACCGATGCGTGTGCGTGCTCCTGGAATGAAACAGCGTCAGCGGGTTCCTGGATGAGTGGTTGCGAGACGAATCTCGAAAGGCAACAGCCGATACACGATAGAGATTGAGAGGATCGATGATGCGAAAATGGAACACGTTAGCGGTACGTGCCTGGCTGGGTAGGGTCTGCAATGTCAGCCGCAGAGCTCGATTTGCCATGGCGGGGGTTCTCTGTCTCGAACTTGGCCAAATGGGGACTGCCGATGAATTGCCGCGAAACCTCCCCCTCTCGGTAGTCGAGAGTCAAAATGGAGAAGATTGGTATCGCACTCCCGAATACGATGGGATGAATTGCCTTTACCTCCAGTTACGGCTTCTCGGATGTCCACTGGATTACGAAACCTATCGGAAAACGCATCACAATCCTCCCACGTCCGTGTCGCTGAATTCCCTTGCCAATATCGCCGATCAATTTGGCGTCTCACTTGTTCCTGTGAAGCTGACGTATTTACAATTGTGGCAATGCGAACAACCGATCATCGTGTATGTCGAGGAAGAAGAACTGGGACATGGTCGGTTTATGCTTTTCCTGAGTGCTAATCTCGACCAGGAGCATGTCGAAGTGATTGATGGTGCATCAATTGTTCACAGACGGATGACCATCGATCAATTTCGCCGGCACTGGACTGGCTACGCACTGGTCCCCCAACAGGCCAAGAGGTGGGATGCCTGGTTCCGTCGGGTGGCCGCCTTGCTCGTGGCGGGCAGTGTCGCTACGGTGTTTTTTCTGCGGAGCAAAAAGCGGTGAGTCCCGTTTGTGGCGCTCTCAGCGACGATTCATGATTCTGATTGGACTCGACTGGCGGTCAGAGACAGTTCATCGATCCGCGTGATCCACTTTCGAAGGAGTTCCGATGCTCGACAGGAAGCGATTCCAGGTGAACCTGTTGCTCGTTCTGGTGAGTGTTCCTGTTATCGCGGCGTCAACGCAATCGGCCGAGTTGCCGCCGCGAGTGAGAGAGCATCTGCTTCGATACGAGCAAGTCACGACATTTTCAATCTCGTATAGCCATCACTATGCGCAAAGTGCTGAAACCCGAGCGCAGCTCAATCTACCGGCTGACACAACTGCCCCGACTGTATCGACTTCGTATCTCGTCTGGCAAAATGGGAAAATCTATAGTCGGCGAATCGACGGTGGGACCGAGTGGAAAGACAACCCAAAATCCAAGCGATCAGAATTTGCATTCAATGGGCGCGTTTTGTTCGGTGGCTGCCCCGATCAGGTGTCCACCCAAGGACGACGCAATAATCCGTCGTTGGTAATCGATTTAGCGGCCGACAAGAATGTTTATGCCGAATATTTTGGAGTTGCGGCAATCGACCATATCGGTGTCCGACTTCCTCATGGTACTCGCGAGCTTTTAAACACAAAATCACTTACGTCCGAGATTCTTTATTTTCTGAACCATGGCGGTCGGGTAACAGCAGTTGGTACGGAACTCCTTAATGGAAGTGAATATTTAAAAATCGTTCTACTCATCGAGAATCCGAACTGGATCATTGTTCAAGAAGAAAATATTGATGAACTCGAAAAGTTAATCCGAAAAACTCGAACAAATTCTGAAGAGAATGTTCAGGCAAGACTCAACATCTTCAAAAATGCCAAGCGGGAGACTCCAAAAGAGCTTGAGTATGTGTATTATCTTGATCCGAAGAATTATTCCATTCGTCGTTGGCAGGAGCGGGCGGTCAATGGGCGGCTTCGAGTGCAACTCGACGGGAGCGATTTCAAACAATTGCCCGGCCATATGATCTGGCTACCGCACAGTTATCGCGTTGACCAATATGAGAAAACAAATCGACCTGGCGAATTTCTTGATATTCCGTTTCTCACTCAATTCGTGCAAGTCACCAGTGTTGATAGTAAACGCGTATCCGACGAGCAGTTTGAACTCGCCTATAACATTCCGGGAACGTACGTGAGCGACAATACCCTACCGGAAGCGAAACTCCGAGAAGGTGGTGTCACCTACCGCATCCCGGCCAACCCCGAGGATCTTGATCGCGTGATCTCGGATGCTCGAGAATCGGCACGTCTGGCGGGGGAAGGTCGCTCCTCGCGAATCCTCCTGAAATCGCTTCTGATCGGCGTTAATGTTCTGGCAGTTTTGGGTTTGATCGGCTACTTTGTGCGTCGTCGTTATCGCTGACCGCTGCCACTCGGCAGGCACGGGGCAACGCCGAGGTTTGGGAAGGCGATCGCCCCAACACGAGCGGACAGTCTAGATCGCACTGCGAGGGTCATATGCGAATACAAGAATTCCCCTGGGCCACTCTTCGACGGATGGTTTGTTTCTTGTGGCTTTCCTGTCCGACTCCTCTATTTGCACAAACCACGGAGTTGCCTCCGTCTCTGAGGCAGTCTCTGGGACGGTTTTCTCAACTGAGCACATTCTCGGTCTCGTACACCTATCATTACGATCAGACCCCGGCCGCTGTCGCTCGTTTGAAACAGAACAGCCGTATTTCCTCCCAATCGCATGGGGCCTATCTCGTTTGGCAGAATGGGAAAATGTACAGTCGTCGCGTCGATGGCGGAACGGAGTGGAAAGACAATCCGAATACACCTCGAACCGAGTCGGCTTTTGATGGGACGATTTTGAGATTCGGCTGCCCGGATCGCATCGATTCCACAGGTCAGCGTCGTCACCCCGTGATGGCGATCGCCGCAGCGGAAGACAACAATCCTTACTCGGAATACTTCGGCGTTTCGTCTCTTGACCATCTCGGCGCTCGCTTGCCACACGGCTCACGCGAGCTACTCACGATTCAATCTTTGTCATCGGAATTACTTTATCTCGTCGAGACCGGGGGCCAGGTGACATCGATTGGTTCCGAGTCGATTTCCGGCCATCAGTACACCCGGATCGCAGTCTTGATCGACAATCCTCAATGGGTCCCGGTTCAAGCTGAGGATCTCAAGGAGCTCGAAAAAAATTTACGAGGCAGCCATTCGAATAGCGAGGAGACGATCCAGGAAAAACTCGAAATCGTCAGGAGACTGAAACGATTGACTCCCAAGAAAATTGAAAACGTGTTCTTTCTCGATCCCGATCACTCGTTCGCCGTCCGACGCTGGCAGGAGCGGACGGAGAGCGGTCTGCTCCAGCACCAACTCGATGGGAGCAATGTCCAACAGTTGCCTGGGCACGATCTTTGGTTACCCCGAGACATTCGCGTCGATAGCTATGTTACAGGTACTCTGCCCGGTGAGACTTTCGACATACCGATCCAAACACTGATCGTGAACGTATCCGAGTACAATACCAAAGCCGTACCTGATTCGCAGTTTGCGCTCGAATACTCAACTCCTGGCACCCTGATCACCGACCACACGCTCCCGGAGGCCAAACTTGGCCAGGGCGGCGTCACGTATCGCGTTCCCGTCAACCCCGATGACCTTGGCCAGGTGATCACCGAGGCCCGCGAGTCGACCCGACTGGCGGCGGAGCGTCGCTCCTGGGAGACAATGAAGACGATCCTCATTGGCGTTAATGTGCTGATCGTGATTCTGGTGATCGTGTATCTGGTGCGACGTTATCGTCGAAAGGGTTCACAGGCATGAAGGCACCTCTCATTTCGGCCTCCTGGATTTGGGTCGCCGTCGCGTCATTGTGCCCGGCCGCATCGGCTTTGGCGGACGATTCACCCCGTTTGACGCCTGAGCAATTCCGCCAGTGTGTCGTCACTAGCCTTGCCAAAATCCAGGCCTGGCATGTTGAGTACGAGTCGACTCGCGGTACAGACTCGCAGGGTCGGTACATCCATCGCGTCGTCGCTGCCAGACAGCCTGACAAGTTTTTTCACTGGAGTACTCATGGGACTCGAACCACGGATTGGCGGGACGATCCATTCCAGCAACGGCTCACCCTCGCGGGCACTCAGGGGGTGATTGAGAGACCATTTCATCGGCAATTTCGCATCTTCCCCCTCCCGGATCAAGATCCCCTTCCCGGGACAATGCCGGAAGAATTCGTCTTTTTGGCTCTGGGATGGTGGCCTTTTCCCAAACGACCCTGCCCAAGCAACAGCGAAGGCATCGTAACTGGCTTGCAGTCGATCTCGATTTCGGGAAAATATCGTCTCGTCCCAACTCCCGAAGCGATCGAGGGCCGGTGGTGTCAGATCCTCGAAGCACCCGGTCGCGAACGTGTCTGGATCGATTGCAACCACGGTTGTGCACTCCTGAGGCGGGAGCTTTTCGACCCTAAAACCGGCACTCTCCTCCAACGAATCGAATCGACAGGACATCGCGAGATCCAGCCGGGCATTTGGGTCCCCTCGGCGTTTCGAAACCGCATCATTAACGCCCAGGCTGAGTCGGCCGAATCAACCCTGAAGATTCTGAACTTCTCCATCAACGAGCAGGTTCGGGATGACCTCTTCGTGTTCCACCCCCTCCCCGGCAGCATCCAGTCCAAGGGAGAAGAATCGGCCAAACAAGTTGTGCCGGGTGGAACCGATTATCTGGATGGCTTGGTCGACTGGATCAATCGACTCTACGATTTTCGGCGGATACCCCCTCAAACGGCCGATTCGCGCACCGAGGCCTGGATCGAGTATTGCGTTATTGTCATCGGTGGGCTATTCTTAATAACTCGTCGACTTCGTCAGTATCGATCCCAGCAGACACCACGAGATGATGTGCGCGACCCAAGTCGCGCCGATCCCCCCGAGGTTCCGAACTCATGAATTCGCCGCTGACGGATTTCAACGAATCGGCATCGATCTCGGCGGAGGTCGCGAGCCAGAATGTTGGTCGCTTCCTCACGAAAATCAAAACGAACCGAGTCTTGAGAGCGACGATTTTAGGTCTCGGTTGTTACGCGATTACTTCGTCGATTGCGATTTTGGGAGTGATGTTTGGCTATAAATTTCTGGACCCACCGCTAGATAGCAACTTCCGAAAGGGGAAGCTGATCCAGGCTTTCTCCAACCAGGACGGAGGCTGGTATCGGCGAATCGTGACGACTGGGTACAGCTACAATCCGGAGGCCCGTTCTCCAGTGGCCTTTTTCCCTCTGTATCCTCTCCTGTCGCACTGCTTGATGCGTTCGTGCGACCTCCGGCCGGAAGTCGCGATGCTCATCGTCGCTCACGTCTGTCTGGCTTTGGCATTCGTTTTAGGCTCAATCTACGTCGAGTTCAGGCAACCGAGTCTTCACGCGGGTGCCCCCCATCTCGTCCTTCTGACGATGGGGTTAATGCCAGCGACGTTGTTTTTCCGCATGACTTATGCCGAATCACTGTTTCTTCTTTTGAGTATTCTGTCGCTATTGGGGATGGCCCGACGCTGGCCCTTGCTTGTCATCGCTTTGATCGTGGGCCTGGCCACGGCAACCCGCCCCGTCGGGGTCAGCCTGGTAGCACCGTTCCTGCTCCATTGCTGGCACCGTGCGGCGACTCCGCGCGAATTCCTCCTCAAGGCCAGCCTGCTGTTGCCCGTGGCGTGTTGGGGAATTGGGGGCTACGCGCTTTACCTCCAGTTGCGTTTTGGCGACCCGCTGGCATTTGCCAAGACCCAGGATAATTGGGGCGTCACCGTTCCCTTCCCCGACAAGATCATTGACTTATTAAGTTATCATCCAATCTGGGCGGACTTTGATCAGCATTTCCAAACGGGTTGGGACAGGCCAGCGGACACTTTGGATCGGCTCTTTTCCTGGAAAATCGCCAATTCGGCTTGCTTCGTGATCACAACGATCCTGATCGTGATCGGTGCCATCAAGCAATGGCTCTCATCTTATGAAACATTGCTGGCAGTATTTCTGTTGTTAATACCTTATTACACTCGAGCCATTGAGATGGGGATGTCTTCTCAGGCCCGGTTCGCTGGAGTTGTGTTCCCGGTGTATCTGGTGCTCGGTAATCTCTTGGCTCGCCTGCCCTGGCCCATCACGGGTTCTCTTCTCGGCCTGTCGGGTTTCTACCTGGGCATCTTTTCCGCCCTGTTCGCGTCCTGGCACTGGGTTTTTTGAGCGAGACTCGCTGCGGACGGCAGAAAGAGGATCATCTGTTTGGAAATGGAGGAATCACGAGATCGGCCATCCGGCGCGCTGCAGAACAGATTCTCGATTCAGTCAGGAATTTCGGCCAAAGTTCCAGAGATCTCCACGGACAGCCTGTGGCTGAGAGCAGTGGACATCCCTCTTTCCTGGAGTGAGGAGATCAAGATGAGTTCATCCGTGCAACATCTTCGTCGGGCGTTTACTCTCGTCGAGTTACTCGTCGTGATCGGGATCATCGCCTTACTGATCGGCCTGTTACTACCCGCGGTGCAGCGAGTCCGCGAATCGGCCAGCCGAGCCCGATGTTTCAATCATCTTCATCAGATCGGTCTCGGGTTGCATCTGTTTCATGATGTCAATGGGTTTTTCCCCTCAAGCGGAGGCGTACCGCAGGGGGGTTCGACCCCGGCGATCGCCACCGTCGAAGATGGCGTCCCGAAGTGGTGGGGCGTCGGCAACCCCAACCTCTCAGCCCAGCTGCAAACAGGGCCTTGGGCATTCTCCATTTTGCCTTACGTGGAGCAACAAAACGGTTATCAGGCTCGAACGTATAGTCTGGCCGTGCCCGTCTACATGTGTCCGAGCCGCAGTCGCCAGAATCCTCAGACGGTTCCGGTTCAAGACCCACTTTTCCCAGGCTTCCAGTACTCGAGTGGCGGAATCAATCCGTGGGGGAAAACCGATTATGCTGCCAATATTCAACTTGTCTTTGGATCGGTCAAAAACAGCACATTGACTGGGATCGAGAAAAGGATACTGGACGTGACGGACGGGACTTCGAACACACTCCTTGCCGGGGAAAAATCGCTTGACCCACGAGCGTATAACACAGGATCGTGGCTGTGGGACGAACCGATCTTTGCCGGTGGCGGTGCTGGGGGAACTGTCCGGGGCGGAACCGCGCTTTATCTGGATGTCCCGAAGGTCAACTTCTGGAACAATTGGGGCTCGGCGCACCCCGGTGGGACACCATTCCTTCTGACGGACGGATCGGTCCGATCAGTTGCTTACACCACACCCACCAGCATTGTTCAGGCGTTGTTGACGCCATCTGGAGGAGAGGTGGTTCCCGACTTTTGAACTGAATACGATAGATATTTTTAAGGTAAGCCGTGCTCGAAGTTCTGCATTACTAGCAATGCGCTAACCTGGAAGGATGACTATTCGACACTCAAGGGGCCAGTTCGCGAACCTCGGTTGATCGACATTTGAGTGAGGTTTCAGCTCCCAGCTCTGGCCTGGGCCACCGCGCTGAGCGATCCGTAGACCTTGCCGTCCTACTCGAACCCGTCTTCCAAATCCTTCACCTGGACCAGCCCACCCTTGTATAGCTTTCCCGAAGGGATTCAACCAGGCCCGGTCGGCGAGATCGAACACTTCACCCAAGAGCGCCTTCGCCTCCTTCATTCGGCCCGCTTTGTCCGCAACGCCGCCTGTCCTCGCTCTGCCCCCCGGCAGTCAGGGCGATGATGACCACTTTCTAAATCTGAGCAGAGGGCAATTCGTCTGCCACCTGAAATTCAAAACCTCATTTCTTCAAACGGACTGGTTAGGAATCTCCTGCGCCAGTCGCTCACTATGCTGTCGGAGCACGGTGAGAATCTCTGCTGGTTCTGCGGGCTTGACAAAGAAGTGGTCAAATCCGGCCTTCAAGCATTCCTCTCGAACCTCGGCGTGAGCGTAACCGGTGAGTGCGATTAGTAGCGGGGTCTGCCGATATAAAGCCCGGACCCGAGCGGCTAGTTCATACCCGTTCAGATGGGGCATGCCGATGTCAGCTATGACCACATCGGGTTGCTCGTCAGCCACGGTCGCCAAGGCTGCGGAAGAGCCGTAGACGGCTTGCGCGGTGTACCCCAATAGGCGCAGCAACTCGGACAGGGAGTCGGCACCATCGTGGTGATCGTCAACCAGCAGTATCCGAAGGGGTCTGGTCATGTCAGTGGCCCGCGTGTGGAACGGGGACCGGCGAGGATACCAGTACGGGTTCTTCGGGAGTTCTAGTCACTGGGTGACTATGTTTGTAACGGCGATCGGGGGATCGAATCAAGGCCACGGCGAACGGGTTGGAGGATTTCGGGCTTGAGTCGTGGGAGAAGTGTCATCTGCATGACACAGGATCTGTACGGTAGCGGACAAATGGTCACCACTTTCTGTACGAAAGCGTACAAACTCCTGCCATATTGGAGAGCAAGCTCAGGGCATCTCGAACGCCTCGCGAATGGCCCGGTAGCACTCACACGTTGCCTCTTCCAGCGCTGCCCGGTCGAGGATTTTCACCTTCCCGTGTCGGTAGGTGATGATCCCGGCGCTCTGGAGGGATGCAGCTGTCACCGAGACTGTCGCTCGCCGCACGCCGAGCATCGTGGAAAGGAACTCGTGGGTGAGCGGGAATTCTTCTCTCCCGGCCCCATCGTGGCACCTCAGCAACCAGCGGGCGCACCGCTCATCGACCGAGTGCAGGGCATTGCAGGCAGTCAGCCGTGCGGATGCGGTCAGTGTGGCCCGGAGGTAGCCATACACCACATCCCGAAGCGCTCGGCTCTGTGCCACCTCGGCGGTAAACTCAGCAGCCGATAGCCTTCGGCACTCAGCCGGAGGAATCTGGCAGAACACCTGCTCGGAGCTATCGTTCGCTCCGAGGCAAGATGCCACCCCGATCATCCCCTCACTGCTGATGGCGGCCGCCTCGGCGTTCTGCCCGTCAGTCATGAGGACGACGGCGGAAAGGATTCCAGAGCGTGGAAAGTAGACGTAGTCGATCAGGCCGCCGGCAGGGTAGAGTAGACCCTTGTGTCCGAATGTGACATCGGTCATGCGGGCGGTGAGGCGGCTGAAGTCGGCGGGAGGCAATGCGGCCAGAAGCCGGTTTTCCGGGGGAGGCATGGTGGCACTCGCGGTAGCAGTCCGGCTAAGCGGACGTTAGGCGCGAGGTGCCGAAGGCAACTGGGGCGGGTAACGTGACGGTATTCTATGCGGGCGGCCGGAGTTCGCGCCATTCGCTACTTGCGATCGCTCGATGACCGAAGGCGGATTCGCAGTGAAAGGACCGACGGCCAGAGAGCGGGCCGTCGGTCCCTGGTTCTTCCAACCCTTCGCTTCCTTGGGTTGTTGATCACAGCACAGATTCAAAAAGGAGAAGTTCCACCTGTATTCCCGAAGACTTCGCCAGTGACATAGCTGGCTTCTGAGGAGGCAAGCAGGACGTAGGTCGGCGCGATTTCCGCCGGCTGGCCGGGCCGTCCCAGCGGGGACTTGGCTCCGAATGTCTCAAGCGACTCCTGGGGCTGTCCTCCACTCGGCTGGAGTGGGGTCCAGAACGGCCCGGGGGCGACCGCATTCACTCTGATACCTTTCTCGGCCAATTGTTTCGCCAGGCTCTTGGTGAAGTTCACGATGCACGCTTTCGTCTGCGCGTAGTCGAGCAGGTTGGGTGACGGCTCGTAGGCCTGGATCGACGCGGTGTTGATGATCGCAGCCCCGGCAGGCAGGTGCTGCAAAGCGGCCTTGGTGATCCAGAACATCGCGTACACGTTGGTCTTGAAGGTGGCATCGAATTGCTCGGTCGTGATGTCAGCGATCGATGGCTGGGCCACCTGCTTGCCCGCATTGTTGACCAGGATGTCGAGTCCCCCGAGGCCCTGAACGGCGGTTTCGACGAGTTTACGACAGAATGCCTCGTCCCGGATGTCCCCGGGTAGTGCCAGGGCCTTGCGACCCTCCGCCCGGATCAGTTCGATGACCTCCTTTGCGTCCGACTCCTCGACGGGCAGGTACCCGATCGCGACGTCTGCCCCTTCCCGGGCAAAGGCGATCGCAGCGGCCCGGCCGATTCCCGAGTCGCCGCCGGTGATGAGCGCTCGGCGGCCAGCGAGCCGGCCGGACCCCTTATAGCTCTTCTCGCCGTGGTCGGGACGTGGATCCATCTTCGAGGCAAGGCCAGGCGGTTCCTGAGGTTGCCGCTTGAAGGGCGGCTTCGGGTACAGGTTGCGAGGGTCTTGCAGGGTGGTTGCCTTTGCCTCACCAGCAGCCCCACCGTTTTTGTATTGTGCGACTACGGGAAAACTGGTCGCCAAGAGGACAGGCGCAGCTACAAGTCCGGCCCCCGTCTGCATTGCGTGGCGGCGCGAAGGCTTCTCGGCGGAGTCATTTGCTCTCATAACGCTTCTCCCTGGGAGTGAAAAGAAGGACGAGGACCATGAACACTCCGCAATAGCTGTGCCTGACAGGAGCGGTATTGACGGAAGCCCAACAGAGTTGTTGGCTGGACATGGATGTTCGTTCCGATAGTGGGTGTCTTTCCCCAGGACATTCGCAGCCGGGATCAGATACGGCTGCGGTGGATTGGGGATGAGGTGCAAACTGTGTGCCTTCAGGATGATCCCAGGCTACCTGCCAGAGTTATTCCCTGGTGACAATCGGAGAACAAATCCGTGATATAGAGGAGGTTGGCGATAGCAATACGGCGGCCTGCATGCGCAATTCATCGATCAGTTAGAGTCGTTCTTCCGACAGTCGTGCCAACTCCTGCCCTTGGTCTTCGACCTGGCGACGGAGGCGCCCCTTGTCGATGGCCGACTGCACGGCCTGTTGAAGGTGGTCGCTGTTGAGCCCCTTGATCAGGTAGTCCTCTGTGCCCTCCTTCATGGCCTGGACGGCAATGGCCTCGTTGCCGTGGCCCGTGAGCATGATAACGGTCACTCTAGCCCCGCCAGAATCGGCGCGCAATCGTGCGAGGAACTCCAGCCCATCCAGGTCCGGGAGTTGATAATCGAGGAGGTGTCCTTCCGCAGACCAGTTACCTCCTGGCCGATACCGATGATCTTCCGTTGTCCAGTCTCTCGGTAGTTCCTGAGGTATCCGTCGTGTTCGTGCCTGTACGGCTCGGGCATGAGCATCTTGACGTTCTTCCCGAGAACCTCGGTGGCTGAGTAACCGAACAGCTTCTCCGCTGCCGGGTTCACCGACTCGACATTGCCCAACTCGTCAATTGTGATGATCGCGTCCACAGCCGCGTCGAGTATGGCACGAGTCCGGGCTTCGCTCTCAAGAAGTGCCTGTTCGGCGGGTGTGCGGACGATCAGATCTTCTCTCACGTTGCGATTTCTCCGCGAGTTAAGCCTCCATCCACTCTGTTCGATGCATGTCCACTGGCAAGGGAGTTATTACAATCGTATGTGTGGCCCAAAATTCCCAGTGGAAGCACGACTTGCCAGGGTGTAGAGTGCGGCAAAAGAAATGCCGCAGAGTACCGCGCGAACGAGAAAGCAAGGAGTTCTGCTCAGCCATATTCCCAAAGCTAAGGATCTACCAAAGTTGTGATCCCTTCAAGAGCCAGGGAAAATCGGTCAGGATACCGGCAGGATTCTGATCTCGCAATTTTCGCTCATAAAATCACAATCCGTTATCCAGGAACCCGTTGAGACTGTCGCATCTCTGGAAAGACGATTGGACATATATACGATAGGGCGAGGCCCTGCCAAGCGTCACCACCCTCACGCTCGGCGGTAGCCTCGCCCTCTCGTTAGGCCGATGATCGCTCCGGGAATGAGACAGCCTCTGCGGGTTCCTGGATAAGAAGGAAAGGAGAGCCTCGTACGCCCGAGTGTCTATCTAACCGTGATCCGCAGATGCGACACAGCGACTGGGTTTATGGAGTAGGATCAATTCGATCGCTCAGGCGATGATTTCGGTGATCGGCCGTCCCCGTTCCATCTCAAGCCGTTTCCGGCCCGGGATCTCCAGCCTCTGCGGGTCGAGCCCGAGGAGGTGAAGCACGGTCGCGTGAATGTCAGTCACATAATGCCGGTTCTCGGCTGCATGGAACCCCAGTTCGTCGGTCGCACCGTGGACCATACCGCCCTTGATTCCGCCGCCGGCCAGCCAGGCCGAGAAGCCGTAGATGTGGTGGTCCCGACCGCGGAGTTCCTCGGCATCGCTTTCCCCATCCGGCCGGGGTTCGAGGTTCGGGGTCCGTCCGAATTCCGTTGCCCAGACCACCAGCGTGCTGTCGAGCATGCCCCGCCGCTTCAGGTCAGAGAGCAAGCCGGCGATGGGCCGATCAACCTCTTTGCAACGCCGACTCGTGTTCTTGCGCAACTCCTGGTGACAGTCCCATAGCCCGTTGTCATCGTCGGCCGCACCACCGTGATAGATCTGGACAAACCGGACCCCCCGCTCCACCAACCTCCGGGCGACCAGGCATTGCCGTCCGAACGGCCGAGTGATCGGGTCGTTCAGCCCGTACAAATCCTGGGTCTCTCGGGTCTCGTCGGCGAGATTGACGATCTTGGGGAATGACCCCTGCATCCGAAAGGCTAGCTCATACGCCTTGATCCGGGCCTGGAGGGCCGGATCGGCCGGATACTCGACCGCCGCCAGGCGGTTGAGTTCCCCGACTAACTCGAACTCGGCCCGCTGGGCTTCGCGGGACTGGGCAGGCCCCTGGGGCGGGTACGGGACGGCCCGGTCCGGTTCAACCTCGACGGGCACCCCGTCGTGTTCCGGTCCAAGATAGCTGGCCTGGTGAGAGGCATAGCCGCCGCCGAAGTCGCTTGGCGGCCGGCCCATCACGACGAACTTTGGGAGATCCTGGTTGAGCGTCCCGAGTCCGTAATGGGTCCACGACCCGATGCAGGGTTCACGTCCATCAATGATGATCTTGCCGGTGTGAAACAACATCTGCGAGGTGTGGCTAAAATCCGTCGTCCACAGGGAGCGGACAACGGCCATATCGTCAACGCAGCCCCCGACGTGGGGGAACCAGTCGCAGACCTCGGTCCCGCACTCGCCGCGTTTTTGGAACTTGACCTGCGGTTGCAGGATTCGCGTGTTCAGCCGGGCTTGCCCGGCGAATACGCGGAAATTCTTCGTCACCCGCGGGGTCGTGAGGACTCCGGTGTAGGGGGTCTCGGCAATCGTCTTGTCGGCGAACTTGTGCAGCGCGGGCTTGGGGTCGAAGGTCTCGATGTGGCTCGCCCCGCCAATCATGAACAACCAGATCACGCTCTTTGCCTTGGCCTGGGGTGCGGCCCCGTCCGCCGATGAGGGTACCGCACGGGCGACCCCGTCCTCGAACAGCATGGCCCCAAGGACCGTCCCGGTGAACCCCATTCCGAGATCGGCCAGGAACTGACGCCGCCCGATGAGGGGAGAAGCCGGGAAACGAGAGACCGAATTCATAAAGACTCTCCTAGTACTCCATCGCTGGGTTCGACGCATGAGAAGGCATAACAGCTTGTAGCCTTACCCCGACCAACCACGCAGGCTAAAGCCCCGTTCCGAGTCAGCCCTCGGTCGTCAATCGACCCCCCCCTGCCCCCCTTCGAAAGGGGGGGAGAAATCCTGCCGTTGCTCGACGCGTTTGAGGATCGGGGGCATGCTCATCCAGTCTCCCCACCTCCTTCTTTCTCCCCCCCTTTCGAAGGGGGGCAGGGGGGGTCTTGGGCTCAAGCCTGCGGCTGCAGGCACTTACGTAACATCCCCTCCACAAGGTGGCGCTGGAGAACTCAGCGAACGGTGATGAAGTCGTTGTGGTTCAGGAGGGCATGGACGAGGTACTCGCGGGCGCGGGCGGCGGGGTCCGAGGCGGGGGTGACTGGAGGGAGTCGCTTTGCGACTCCGAGAACAAGTGGCAGGCCGATTACCCGCTTCAAAACCTCCGGATCAGGCGGAGCCGGGGGCAGAGGCGCAGGGAACGGGGTCAAACGACCGGGATTGGCGAGCAGTTTTTCCTGACGGACGAGGAACCCCTCGCAAGCGGCGACCTCCGCCTCTTCAGGTTGACGGCCAAGGACGTGTTCGAAGGCTGCGGTCACGAACGTGCGGGCTGCCAGCGGCGAGCGGCCGGCGTCCAACTGGTGGGCGATCCGGCGGGCCTGATACCAGGCGAACGCGCTGTTCTCCAGCGCCAGGGCCTGCTGCGGGATGATGCTCTCCTGGCGACGATAGCACTCCTCGACGCCAGGAGCGTCGAAGGTCACCAGGAACTCCATCTTGTCTTCGCGTGAGGACCGGTAATACAGGCTCCGCCGGGCGGAGTCGGTGCCCCGGGCAGGGTCGAGCGGCGGCCCGCCCGCGGTCAGGTCGAGCACTCCGCCCAGCCACAGTAACGAGTCACGAACCGCCTCCGATTCCATTCGCCGCGGATTCATCCGCCAGTAGAAGCGGTTGTCGGAATCGACCGCCAGGTTTTCCGCCGACGCCTCGCGCAGGGACGACTGCATCCGGTAGGCAGCGGAAGTGACAATCAACCGGTGGATGTGCTTCATACTCCAGCCGTGGTCCATCAGGTCCACGGCCAGCCAGTCGAGCAGCGGTTGATGAGCGGGTGTTGGGGAGCGGGTGCCGAAATCGGCGACATTCTCCACCAGGGGCCGGCCGAAGTGCCGGGTCCAGATGTGGTTGACGGCGACCCGGGCAGTCAGCGGGTTCTGCCGGTCGCAGATCCAGCGGGCCAGGGCCAACCGTCGGCCCGTGCTCGCTGGTTCCTGGATCGGCTCGACCTGGAGAGTCGGACCACCGAGAGCCGCCGGGGTTCCCGGGGTGATCGGGGTGGTCTTGTCCGGGGTCTTCGGATCGCCGCGGACGAAGATCCAGGTCGGCTCGTTTGGGCGGCCGTCGTACGCGCGGGCGATTCCCGCAGCAATCACCTCGGCGACCGCCCCGGCGACCGCCCCGACACGGGCTCCGCTCTCGCAGGGGAGCGGGTCGGTGCGGATGTCGTGAGGCTCGAAGACGGCCCGAAATCGGTAGTACTCCTTCTGGGAGATTGGGTCGTATTTGTGGTCGTGGCACCGGGCGCACCCGATGGTGAGACCAAGGAATGCCTTGCCAGTGTGCTCAACAGTGTTGTTCAACCAGATGTTACGGTCGAGCTTGAACCAGTTTCGCACCAGGAACCCGGTCGCCGCGAGAGATTCGAGGTCATCCGGAGCGACCTCATCCCCGGCGAGCATCTCGACGACCATGCGGTCGTAGCCCTTGTCGGCGTTGAGCGATCGGACGATCCAGTCGCGCCACCGCCAGATCTGGGCGTTGCCCCACCAGATGTCGCCCTTCGACTTGCGGCCGTCGGGGTCGCTGTAGCGCCAGATGTCCATCCAGTGGCGCGCCCACCGCTCGCCATACTGCGGGCTGGCGAGGAGGCGGTCAACGGCCTTCTCGTAGGCGTCGGCCGACCCATCGGCCAGAAAGGCGTGGAGTTCGTCCGCCGTCGGTGGCAGGCCGATGAGGTCGAGGGTGACGCGACGGAGCAAGATCGCCGGGTCAGCAGGACGACTCGGGGTCAGCCCAAGCTTTTCGTGTTGGGCAGCCAGGAACGCATCGACCGGGTTGTGAGCCCAGTCTCCCCTCCGGACACCGGGAACCGGCGCTGCGATCGGTGGCTGGAACGCCCAGTGGCCGGCTACGGCCGGTTCGGCAGGGCCTGGGTCGTCGGCTGGTCCGGGCGCGCCGATGGCGATCCAGTCCCTGATGAGGGTGATCTCATCCTTCTTGAGCCGCTCGCCGGTCGGAGGCATACGCGGCAAATCTTCGGTCTGCCCCAGGACAGTGTTGAGGATGCTGTTTGCCGCGTCTCCGGGAACGATCACTGCCCCACCATCGCCACCAGCCCGGATGCCTGCGAACGTATCCAGGCGGAGCCCGCCCTTGGGGGAGATCGGCCCATGACACCGGACGCACCGGGCGTCCAGGATCGGTTTGATGTCGCGAACGAAATCGACTGGAGGTGGCGTTTCTCCTCGGCGGTGCCTGCGTTTCTTCGACTTATGGTGGACGGCAGCCCCGACCGCCACAACCACGCAGAGCCCGAGTATGGCGAGAATGATGTACCGGCGCCGGCCCAGGATCACCCTCATCTCGATCCCTCTCGACCCGCTGCGACACCGACGGAAACCGCCGATGTCCGTCCCCCCACTACGGGGAACGGTCGCCGTCACACTTCCGTGGGCGGCACTGTGTAGCAAAAAGTCGGCGGCCAGGAAAGATCGGATGGGTCTCGGCCGAGGTCCGGAAGTGTCTTCTGATTCGCTGCTCGTCATCCCCGGGACTGGCGAGTGAACAGGACGATGGGGGGCATCAGAATTGGAGGCTGCCGAATATCACCATCGCTAATACGCGAGTGGCTGCTCTGAATAAACCGCCACCCTGGCTTGGTCGATTCGTCCGATAAGTTCCGCTATGCTGTCCTCACGTTGAGGGCCACTTCCGATGGAGTGGTCTTTTTCGTTTTCGACGCCTTTGGGTTTCGATCGGAAGGCAGCAATTGGGCTGGCGATCGAACAGGGTAACCGGCTCCGCATGCGCAGGGAACCGAGCCGATCCGGACCGGAGAGTGAGCCAGTCGGTGTGCTTGACTTTTGACCCCATAACGT
Organism: Gemmataceae bacterium; assembly: GCA_003136315.1. Taxonomy (GTDB): domain Bacteria; phylum Planctomycetota; class Planctomycetia; order Gemmatales; family Gemmataceae; genus Urbifossiella. Next base: position 93,463 of record PLDW01000095.1, read on the forward strand.
GTTATAGCCAGGAAATGAGTGACCCTGCTCCCACCGCCGAAACCCCAGCGTCCGTCGATCTGGCCGGTGCGATTGGCGCGACTGAAGGCATCTCGACCCAGTGCTTCACGGTTTATGTCCCGAACAAGGACAAGAACGGCGCGAAATCGGGACGCGACCGAGTTCGATGGCGAGTTCTACCGCATCCGCCATTCGATTCGCCCCCTGCCGCAGGAGCGACAGCATGACAGCAAAGATCCAAACTACCGGCAATAAGCTGCCCCGGATTCGCGTCACCGGTCCCCGCTTGCCGCGGGTCGATCCGGCCGAGGTTGCGGCAGCGCTCGGGGCCGAACCCGGTGGCGAAGGGAGGGCCGGCCAGCCCGCGGCCATGACGCTCTACGCGTTGCGAGCCGAAATGATGCACCGCCTGGTCTCCCACGGCGGTCGGCCGCGGGTCGAGGGCACGGACCAGCGGGTGAAGATTCCTATCAGCGATCAGGACTGCCACGCGCTCGAATCCCTCGCCACTTCGCTGGCGGCGAAGGGATTCACACCGTCCGCCGGCCAGGTCGCCAGCGTCCTGCTCAACATGGCCCTTCAGACCGTCGGCACGTCGGCCGACGATCCATCACTTGTCGCCAGAATCGCCCAGCAACTCGACCCGCCTGCTCCCGCTCATCGCTAAGGATCTGTACAGGATCACCACCAATCGCTACGTCGGCTTGCGGCCTGGGCTTTAGGAAACGGCCTTTGAGGCCGAACAATCGGATCGGATTCCCCAGGCGGAAAACACCTCGTGGTTGCAAACTCTTGCGCTGATTCCTTCTGTGGCAGGCAACTTCCCCCAATACGATTACCTGGATGATCGTTACCGATAACATCCCGCAGCAGAGAGGGATTGGGCATCATGGTGTTTCGTGTTTGGTGTTTAGTGTTTATGGCCGCAGGGTACGAGGCCCAAACGGTGTCAACGAAGGGTTGGAACGCGATTCCTTGACTGAAACCAGGAGGCATTGATGGCGATTCCCACACAAGACTCCTGGACCTCGGCCCATTTGGAACATCCCCGAGAA
>PLDW01000219.1 GCA_003136315.1 Gemmataceae bacterium
AGTTAATTTGGCGCGGTTCCTAACTTGTTGAGATGATCTGGGACGCGCGGAGTCATGACCGCGCGAAGGCTCAGGTGGAAGGCTTGCGGACTCGCACCCGTTTGCCTTCTGCCGGGCCGGCCCAGATCTGGATCACGTGCGAGGTCAACATGTCCGAGCAGTCGCGCGCCCACTCACCCACTTCTACCGAAGCGGCGAACAGAACTATCGCAAATCAAACGCGGACGATGGCAGAATGCATCAACCACCTCGGCCATGAGGTCGTTGCATGCTTTGGGCTTGATGACCCCCACGAGCGAACGGGGAGAATGCTGGGAGTTGGAACCGAAATCGAGGCCGGGATGCTTCCCGTGATCGGCTGGTTGGAAAGACAACGATCCGCGGAGACGGCTGAACTGGTCAGGCTACGCCTATATCACGTTCTTCAAGAAGCGATGGAATGTAGTCGGCTCGAAATCCCGGAGTACCGTGGCGGGGTGATAACGCCAGATGCAGGAAGGACACCATCCCAAGGCGCACGCCAGACTGCGGTGATGGTGGTAACGGCGATGGCGTATGCACAGTCATTGCGAGAATGGGCAAACAAGATCGAACAGGAAGAGCAAACGCAGCGATCACCCGCGCCTGCCGTGCCGACGATCTGGCACCACGGAGATCGTTCTTACTCCCGCGACCGGATCAACCCCATCGTGGTCACCTACGACGAGGATAATATCCTGCAAACCTTCCTCGATTCGGGAAAGGCGATGGATACCCGCGAGGTAGCAAACAAGTCCGGTGTATCAAACGTGTCCCGCACTATCGGCGGTCTTTGCAAAAAATATGCAGGTGTATTTGTTGATGCTATTCGCACGCCACATGATGGAAAAAAGGGCACGGGAGGTTACTTCATCTTCGTGCGGAACCTGGATTCCTGAACTGCTCCTAGCCTTGTACACATCCAGTACACATCAGGCATACATCTCTGTCCGCGACCGCCGTATCGTTTGGACATGGATGCAGGCATCACCAGTGAACTACTCGATCCTGTAGCTTTGATCCGCAAGATCGAGCCGAATCTGATCCGGGATCGCCTCCGCGCGATGGAGGCGGAACGGCAGGCGCTTCTCATCTTACTCCGCGCATCACTTGCTGTCTCGCGGACGAAACGTGAGGAGGAGCGTCATGCCTGACCCTATCCTCCCTTGTCCTGCGCCTGATTCCGCTTCAGCACGTGGTTTAACTGTGGCCGATCTGGCACGGCGCTACCGGGTCAGCGAGGACAAGGTCCGAACGTGGATCAAGCGAGGTGAGCTAAGAGCGATCAACACCGCCTCGGCGTCGTGCGCCCGTCCGCGGTTCGTCGTCCCGCCAGAGGCTCTGTCCGCGTTCGAGCAGCGGCGGGCTGGGTCGATGGCACCGAATCCACCGCGCAAGCGTCGTCGACAGTCGCACCAAATTGACTTCTACCCCGATAAACCGTGACGAGGCACCCCCCAACTGGGCTGTCTCCAGTCCGCCCCTGTTGCGTCTCACGACTTGACCGAAGCCCTCAGCCTCAGTCACCGCCAGACAACCACGCATCGCCCAGTGGAACAGCACAACCTCACCCGAGCTAATCCCGGCCCGAGGATCCTAGCCGGCCGTACCCCCCGACCGCCAGAGGGCGGTCATTCTGTAGCCATTCCACCCGGAAAGTCGGTCACATCTTGAAGGAGATTACCTGTGGTCAGAAGTAAAGCCGCCTCTTCTCACGCCTCACGCCGAAAATCGTCCCTGGAGGGGAGCGAGCCAGAATTGCAGCATGGTGGAATCTTCGAGATTGACATCGATCTCATCCACCCAGCGAAGGTGAACGACAAGATTTACCGGCCGGTTGATCCCACCGACTCTTCAGTGCAGAGCCTTGCCAGATCAATCCGCGACAACGGGCAACTCGAACCAATCGTCCTCACCGACGACAACGTGATCCTCTCGGGGCACCGGAGACGAGTCGGATGCCATTTGGCCGGGGTTCGGATGGTTAAGGTTCGGCGATTTCCAATCCAATCCACCGATGAAAACTTCGAGTCCGTTCTGGTCGAGTTCAACGAGCAGCGGACCAAGAGCGCCGACGAGATCTTCCGTGAGCAACTCGTCAAGCTCGACCCAGTGGACGCTCACCGTCGTTTGGTGGATCACCGCCGCCAGGCTGCCGGGGTGAAAGTCGAGACGATGGTTATCACTGGAGTGAAGAAGCGGGCCGCCATTTCCAAGGCCAAAGCTCCGTTCCTGTCTGCGATCCAGAAGATCGTTCAGGAGAATCGCCAGTACTGGCCCCTTTCTGACCGCCGAGTCCACTACGCGTTCCTGAACGATCCACCGCTGAGGCACGCAAGCAAGCCCGACTCGAAGTACCGGAACGACGACAAGTCCTATGACTCGCTCACCGAGATGCTAACTCGGGCAAGACTCAAGGGCCTCATACCCTGGGAAGCCATACATGACCCGACCCGCCCAGTCGTCACCTGGGACGTCTTCGCTGGGGTCACTGGGTTCATCCAGCGTGAGGTAGGCAGATTCCTGAAGAGGTACTTCCGAGACCTCCAACGGACCCAACCGTTGCACGTCGAAATCGTCGGCGAAAAGAACACTATCGAATCGATCATTCGGCCGGTCGCCTGGGATTACACAGTTCCCTACACGATCGGCCGAGGCTACGCGAGCCTCCCGCCACGTCGTGAGATCGTCCTGCGATTCCAGAAGAGCGGCAAGGAGCAGCTGCTGATCCTGTTCCTGTCCGACTTCGACCCGGAAGGTGACGACATTGCTCTCAGCTTCGCTCGGAGCATCCGGGACGACTTCGGCATCCAGGGCGTCGAGGCGATCAAGGTCGCTCTGACAAGCGACCAGGTGCGGGAGATGAATTTACCCCCACTTGCCAAGGCGAAGTCAGGGAGCAGTCGGCGCAAGGGGTTCGTTGATCGGCACCAGAGTGACAACGTCTGGGAGTTGGAAGCGGTCCCGCCTGACCGTCTTCAGCAGATCCTGCGCAATGCGATCGAGTCAGTGTTCAATATGGACCTGTTTCGACAAGAACAGGCGGCTGAGGCGCAGGACGCAGCCCGCCTGGAGGCGATCCGCCGATCCATGCGGGACTATCTTCAGACGCTCGGCGACGATTCGGAAGACCAGGAGGATTCCACCATGCCGGAATTCGATCCCGACGAGGAGGAGAGCGACAGCGATGAGTGAAGAAGACCCGTACGTAACGTAAGCGGCCTCGGGGCGCTAACCCCGAGGCCGCTCGTGTGAACCAACCGCCTGCCAGGGCGGGGCTCGTCACCCTACACCTGAATGATAGCACTCCATCCGGCTGCGGAAAGTCGACAGGCCGATCCAATCCAGGTCTGGCTCACCTCGCCCCCCTCCTTGGTCGACCTAATCCAGTACGCGCTTCTGTATCGGTCCCTCGGCTGGAATGTTCTCCCGGTCGCAGGCAAAAAGGTCGCTGTTGCGTGGAGGGTGTGGCAGTGCAAACGGGTGCCCAAGCGGCTCTTGATCCGCCTGCTCGAACGCAAGGGCGTGACTGGTCTGGCGGTCCTGTGTGGCTGGATTAGCGGTTGGCCTGGCCGGAAACTGTGCGTCCGCGACTTCGACACTATTGAGGCATATCAGCGCTGGGCCGAACAGCATCCCAGCCTGGCCGTCGTTCTTCCCACTGTCCGGACCCGACGCGGATATCACGTCTATTGCTGGTCCCCGTTCGAGCTGAACCTGAAGTTCTCGGATGGCGAGTTGAAGGCATCGTCCAAGACCTACGTCCTCTTGCCGCCGAGCGTGCATCCTGAAGGCGAGGTCTACACCTGGGAGATCCCCTTCCCGATCAATCCCGAGGGGATGCCCGTGCTCGACCCACGGGAGGCCGGGTTGATCCCGCTCGACACTGACGCATTCGTCGATCCGACACCCGTGGGGGGTGTTACACAAGCAGTATTAGAGAGCATGGAGGTGTCTTGTGGGGCTTCTGCATCGGGTGTGGGCGAGTCGGTGAGGGTCAGAGGGAGTGTCCGGGGTGAGTCCGAAGGGGACGAGCCGAGCGTATTCGGGTCCGGTGTGTGGGACGCGATCGAGGCGAGTCAGCCTGCCGGTCGGGGCGAGCGGAACACGAAGATATTCGACCTGGCCCGACGACTGAGGGCGCTCCCACACCTCGCGGATGCCGAGGCGGCGGGCCTCGAACGCTACGTTCGAGCCTGGTGGGGGCGAGCCCTCTCCGTGATCCGGACGAGGGACTGGCGAACTACCTGGACCGACTTTCGGAATGCGTGGGGAAAGGTGGCGTATCCGGCAGGGGAAGGACCGGTTCGGCAGCTAATGTTCGCCGCGGCAGCGGGGTCTCCTGATCCCCCAGCTCGCTTGCTGGCGGTCTGCCAGGCTTTACAGAAAGCGGCCGGCCAGTGTGGTGCGAAGTACTTCTTCCTCTCGTGCCGGACTGCGGCCGCTGTGTGCGGGTTCCAAGGCGGGAACGGGTACGTCACCGCGAACCGGTGGCTGAATCGGTTCGTCGAGAGGGGGCTGCTTGTGTTGGTCGAGCGAGGAGCCGTCGGGATTACCAGCCGGAAAGCGAGTTGTTATAGGATCAGGTAACCGCACGATGGGATGGGCTAGATCGCACGTCGGAACCCAGTGAGTTCAAGGCAAACATTGTATCGCCCTCCTTCTCGCTCAGGACTCATCTTCCTCATCGTCGAGGCCGGTTCCGGTAAGGGCAGCACCAGTCAGGTTTGCGTTATCTAGATCTGTATCACATAGATTTGCATAGCACAGATCAGAGAGGTCACGCCGCGGTTTGCGCNNGCGCAAACCGCGACGTGACCTCCAGATCAGATCCAGACAAATTTGCACTTGCCATATTTGCGCATCTCAGATTGGCATTTGAGAGGTCCACCCAGGAGAGATCTGCCTTTGAGAAATCCGCGCCCTCTAAGTCAGCCCCGGAGAGATTGGCTCGCCGGAGGTTTGCATTACGAAAAATTATGCCATTCAGATCGGCACCAGATAAGTTAAGTTCTGAAAGGTCTGCGTTTGAAAAATCTGCTTCGTGGAAATAAGCACCAGAGAGGTTTGCATCACGAAGGTTCGCGCCACACAAATCAGCCGCACCGAGATCCGCTCCAGAGAGGTCGGCTCCAGAGAGCACCGCATCCGTAAAGTTCGCGTTGAGAAATGCTCGTGAGAGGTTGGCACCCAACAAAGTTGCCCGGCAAAGATCAGCACAAGAGACATTCGCACCAAACAGATTTGCCTCGGCGAGGTTGGCTTCGCAGAGGTTGGCATATGTCAAGTTCGCCCCGGACAGATTCGATCGAGACAGATTCGATCCAGACAGATCTGTTAATATCCAATCGTCTTCTTCGGACTCATCATCCCACTTTGCTGGGCCAAATTGTGAGCCCACTAAATTGGCTCCTGACAGGTTTACCCCGATGAGAAGAGCGCCGCGGAGATCTACGCCTCCCAGGTCAACACCCACCAGAACTGCATTGCGAAGATCAGCGCGTGCCCCGCGTTTCTCCTTGCGTAACCATGCCTGGTGACTCTGGAGTATTTGGCCCAGTGGATCTTCGATTGGTTGCTTCTTTTCCTGCTCCTGCCGCAACCGCTGTTCCTCGCGCTGCCTTGCTCGTTCGGCATGCAGGACGTCGCGCAGACCTTGCAGGTAGGTCAGCACTTCGTCGACGTTCAGGGGCCAGAAAGGGCTCGACCTCACCCGATTCACCAGCGCCACCCAGGTCGGCTGGTCCCACCCGTCGAGATGCTCCAGAACCCACTCCCTCGGCATGCCGGACCGCTTCCAGTGTTCCATTCGCTGGGCCTGTTCGCGATCAGCCAACTCCTTGCGGACTCGTTCGGCTGTCTCTGCCTCGCGTTTTTTCCGCTCCTCTTCGCGGCTGTAGTTCGTCTCGAACGATTCGAGCCGGGTGTCGAGTTCACGAAACAGCCCGGCTTCACGCCAGAGTTGTCGGTTGCCGACGACGTATACCACTTCCTTCGCCCGGGTCACCGCAACGTTCAGCAGGTTGGGGCGGCCACCTGCCCAAGCCCTCGCCCCGGCCTGAGCCGATGAGGGCGCGCCGAGAACGAAGATGACCGCCTCGGCCTCGCGCCCCTGGGCCGTATGAACCGTGCCGATCCGCTCCTTTGCCCAGTCACGAGAGCCGCTCTTGGGAACCCACCCGTCCAATATCCCACTCTCAAGAACCAGATCTCGAAGTCGCTGGGCGACGACGACAAACGGGGTCACGATGTACAGCTCCGGCTGCACTTTGACGGCAGCAAGTTGACGGAGCAGGTCGAGTACAAGCGTCCCCTCCTCCTCGCACCAATGGTGATCGGCAGCCCCCTCAACGTGCAACCAGGCGGATGGCCCCAGAACATCACGGATCGGCGACGGCCCAGGTTTCTTCACAGAGACCATCATTCCGCCATAGGCAACCGCGTTGGCGACCCCGAACATCGGCTCGGCGCAGCGGCGATGGACGAGGAGCGGTACCCCAACGGCACGACTGCCCGTCCGGGTTTGGAACTCGGAGCCACAGGATGAGGCTGCGTCAGCAAGAGTCTGGACGGATGCGGCCGGGGCCGCGTATCTGTCGGGATCAACCCCCATCCGAATGCAGATCGATCGGGTCAGTTGGTCAGGCAGGGTGACCAGCGGTTCGATTTGGAGTGGATCGCCAACCACGAGAGCCCTGCGGGTCCGAATGAGGGCTCCGACCGCTGCCTGTGGTGGCGCCTGGCCAGCCTCGTCCACCAGCAGCCAGCCGAGGCTTTCGGGCGGCAGTCGGCCCAGCATCCGCTCGACCGAGGCGAACGTCGTCGAGACAAGCGGAACGACAAGAAACAGCGTGGACCACAGGTCGCCGAGGAGTGCCTCCTGAGTGCCAGAGCGGAGGCGTCGGCTGCCCATCGTGTTCATCAACACCGCAAGGTTGTTGCGGATGGGTTTCGCGGCGGCGTTGATGAACGCCCGGTGCAGATCGAGCGCGGCCTGAAACACCTCGTCACGGACCGCCTGAGCCTCGGGCGGGAACCACGGCGAAGCCTGTTGCTTATCGGCGTGGGGTCGCTTGAAAAACGCTTCGTCAACGATCACGATCCCGAGCGCCCGGGCAGTTTCGATGCGCCCCTTGGTCGCCGGACGGGTTGCAGTGGCCTTTTCCCACTCCTCCTTGCGAACCCGGGTTTCGGTGACAACCTGCTCGTACTCGACCCACCGCGCGGCGACATCCGCACGAGCAGTCACCAAGTCGTTCTCGCACTTCTTGACAACAGCTCGCAAGGTGTCGGCTGTCTCCTGCCACAGGATTGCAACGGGTGTTCCAAACAGCCGGGCGAACCAACCCGGGCGGGTCAGCGTGTGGGCGGCCATCGCGACGGACGCCCGAGGCAGTGCAATTTCTGCGGCCTCAACCGCGGCCCGCACACTCATCCACCTTTCGCGTCGGACTGCTTCGGTTTTGAACGACTCGGCGTGCCGCCGTGCGGCGGCCTCCTCGACTGTGGCAAGGCCGGGCAGGTTCGAGACGTCTTGCTCCAGAGTGCTCATTCCGCGTTGCCAGACGCGGAAACGCTCGACAGCCTCTCGAAATCGGCCTCGGGCCTTTCGCCACCGCGCCAGGGCTTCCTCACGTGTGGCTGGGGGAGATTCGGCGGCAACCAACCTCGGAAGTCGGTGGGTGATGGCCCCTGTCTTTGGATCCTGCACTTCGATCTGCTGTGGGGTGCCGGATGCAGCCGCGAGGTAGCTGCTCATCCCCACATCCGCATCCTGCCAGAACGCTTCGCGGAAACGAAACCGGTTCGATGAGTTTCCCAGAACGGCCGCGATCATGCCCCAGGTCGGACACTCGTGGACCGCATCGGAGAGGGGCTGGAAGTACCGCAAGTCAGTGGCGTTGGCAGCGATCGCACTGATCCCCGGTAACTCACCGCTGACGTTCTCGACTGCTTTGTTGTTGGAAGACGCGACCAGGAGTTCGTACCCTCGGAGATCCGGACAGAGCCGATGCAAGTTGAGCCAGGAACCGCCCCCACCACTGATCCGCTCGCCCGAATCGGTGAACGCGGCTGCCGGGTCGTCAAACCGACACATCACCTCGGCCCTGGCCGCAACGACGTGCGCGACGATGTCGCGGAGCAGAGTCGTCTTCCCGGTGCCAGGCGGGCCATTCACCCCGAGCAGCCCGCCCTTTTGAAGTTCGTGGGCGGCCAGGTTGACCGCGGCCTGTTGCAAGAGTGAAAGAGGGTGCCGACCCGGCCCCGGCCAACGGGCGGGAGGTGTCAGACTGGGAGAAACGGCCTCCCGGATCGCAACGGAATCCGTAAGCACGTTTCGCTTCTTCGGGGGTGGCTGGAGTCCGAGGTAGCGGGCAAGGCTGACCGGCACCTTGCCTGCGGCGATCAGTCGCCGGGCCAAAGCCAGATCCCCGAGGAAGAAGCTGTTGAGGAGCAGGAACTCGGGCGGGTCTGGGTTCCTGTAGTACTTGTACTCGCAGACGGCGAACGTCGGGGGCTCGATCAACTCGTCCGGCAACCCGAACTCGCGGATCAACATCTCGTACCCGCGTGCCAACATCGACCAGTCGACCGGGCGTGCCGGTTCGGACCTTGTGTCCTGGCCGCCCCTGGTCGGTCCTCTCAGGACGGTTTCCAATCGGTCAACGAGTGTTGGCTCAACCTCCGACCACTTGGCGAGGTCGGCGAGTCTGCCGTTGAGGGCAGTCATCACCCCCCAACCAAAACTCGAAACAGCCACCGTTGGCGATGCAACGGGCACCCCCTTGCTGTCGAGGATGATAACCGCCAGAGCAGCCATTCCCCGCGCCGAGGGACGATCGGGGCGTGAGTCACCGTATCGTTCGAGTAGGCGGGTGACGGCCGGTTCCATCCGAACTGACCCGAGAACGACTTGGTAGTACATCCGACGCTCGGGCCGGGACTTACGACCCTGGAGCCAGGGGAGCGAATCTCTCCCCACGGAGACGACATTCCGTCGATCACCCCCCGCCAGATCCTCTGGCCGCCTGAACGTCGCCGGGGAGAGGACTTCAAGAGCGGTCCAGGCGTCAAGCAACTGTTCCGGCCGGTTGGTTGTTGGGGGTGGCGGCTCTGACGGGTTTGGAGGACGAGTCGAGGCCCTCGGGCCGGTCTCGAATTTCGGAGAGGATGGGGGCACCGTTGCGGCAGGTTTCGGAGGGGCAGGCGAGACGGGAGGAGGCCCGGGTTGGGTTGTACCGGCAGATCCAGAGACTTTCAGGTAGGCGTCGATCTTCCCTCGCAGGCGGATGGCTCTTTGCGTTGTCCGGTGGTCCAACTCGGCACGCAATCCCCGGACGATGGTGAGATTGGCCTTTTGCTGCTCGAATTCCGCTTCGAGTTGGTGGATGGAGTGGTGAAAGTACGGTCTGGACATGGCGGTTTGGGGTTCTCCGCGGGTGTTACCAGTACCTTGAGTGGCCAGAGCAGCGGCCGCAAGCTATTCCTCCGTGAAGAGTAACGAAGTGTACACCATAAAAGTCAGTTGCAGCGCTTTGTTCTGTAAGTAGCGACAGCACCCACCCCGTGGCGATCAGGGGACGGGTGCATCTATGGCCAAGCAGCGGAAGGCGCGGATCGAGCAGGATGAGGTTGTGCGGCTATTCGCTGCGCGGCTGAGGGAGGTGCGAACTTCGCGTGGGATGACGCAAGCGGAACTGAGCCAGCGGGCGCAGGTCACCGCCAGCTACGTCTGGAAGTTGGAAAGTGGCGGGGCAGCTCCCGGCATCGATCTTGTGGCCCGGTTGGCAGGGGCACTCGGGACTACCAGTCACGACCTCATGCCGACGACGAGTTCACCAGACACGATGGCTTTGCTCCGCGATCAGGCCCGTGGGTTGTTCGACTCGCTTCTCGCAGTGGCAGACCGGGAGACGCTGCTGATGCTGAACCCACTCTTGGCTCGGCTCGCCGAAGTATCCGAGCGGAGACGATGAGAACACGGAACCGTCGCAGATTGGCAGGGATCACTTCGCAAAGTTGGGCCTTGAAAACACCCGTGAAGCACTCGCCTGGTCGCCTTCGACCACTGGCACACCCGCCCCATCTGGTTGCCCGCATGTCACTCACCGGCCGTCGCGGACGCGTTTGGCCTCTTCCTCCCGTTTAAATTCGGCAAGGAGTCGCTCGGTCAGTTCCCCCATTCTCACCGCCCCTTCGTCCTGCTCCTCGGGCTCAGTTGGCACCGCTGCAACCGAGAGTACCTTCATCGCCTTCGTCTCACGAGCCAGATTCGCTCGTTCCAATGCCGTCATCTGGGAAAGGAATTCCTTGGGGCTCTCCGTCAACAGCTTCCGCAACGTCTTCTGCCCCTGGGTTTTGTCCTGTTCCTCACCCTGTTCGTACACTCGCCGGAAGTCCTTGAGCAGCCGGCTCGGATGCTTTGACCCTTTGGCGGGGCCGGTCTCCCCCCGCTTGGCACCCTTCCGCCCCAGGTGACCCGGCTTGAACTGCGTGGAGGCACTTCCGGCCCCGTTTCCCGTATCCACCCCTGTTTGGCCCATAACTTCCTCCAGTTTGTGCATCTTATCGTCGCCAATTGGTGGACCCCAAACAACCCAGGTGAACGGAACAGTTTCCACCCTTTCTCAGCAGGGATTTCCCCACGTCAGCCCGATGCTCCTCGCATCCCCTCATTTCTCATAACACAAACCAGATATGAGGTTTGTGTCATTTCTCAGCCCGGACAGGCGGGCCTGTTCGGTCTGGCAGAACCCCATCGGAGACGCGATGGGGATGCGAGCCTTAAGGTTGTTCCACGGACGCTGCCCTGCCGGATGGAGTTCCCGCGACAGGCAGGAGTGGGGGGGGAGGTCATAAGGCTCCCCCCCCTCAGTCGTCTTCACCAGTGCCAGCAGTGTGGAGGCAGAAAGCAGTGCGGGGGCGTGATGCGTATCCCCAGAGTCAGCGGTGACATCGGGAACGTGTTTCTCGTGGCGAGGATGTGGGCATTACCTGGGAGTCCTCAACGGTGACTCACCACCCTTCTCGGGCTGGTCTTCATCACGTCTTGGGAGGCGTCCTCTGCGGAATAGAGATGGGCCGCCAGGGGGGTCCGGGTCAGGGGGGGGTGACGCGACGAGCAGAAGAGAACGATCGCGAGCGTGGGATATTGCGTGGAGCGGGGTGAGGCGGAAGAGTTACTCTTGTACTGCGGCGGGATGTTCTGCCATCAGAAGTTGACACAACCTCACCACGCGGACGAACATATGGCCGAGTTGCCGATCGCTCGGAGAAGCTGATTCATACCAGCGGTGGTTTCGACCCAACGTCTGCACCTGGAGAAAATCGGTAAGGTTTGACGGTTCCGAATCAGGGATTCAGGTCCGCAAAAACGGACAGGTATTCCGCTATGGGAACATCCTCTCTCCAACCCATCGAGCGAGTGCAGAAATGGCAGGGGGTTCGAGTGATGGAAAAGGAAGAACAGAAACAGCCGGACAGACCTTGCGATCTATCCGGCTGTGTTGAGGGTTCGGTGGTGTATGCCACCGGCCCCCGGGTGGTGTATTAAACTATATCCCTAAGTGTCCATTTGGAAGGATATAAGATTATCAAATCAACGGTGATCCGGAAATTTAAGTACTTTTATAGACTGATCTTATGGCGATTGAATATTGCGTCAACATCTGAAAAATGGGTTTGACACGTTGTAAATTTTACAACAGGCTGGTGTATCGAAAAGTTTACATGAGTAGCGAACATTATCCTGGTGAGATCGCATAAGTGCTTATGAATTATTATCTTAAGGCGTCTGCGGGCGACCACGCACCAACCTCCGCCGTGGAGGGGGAAGTCACAGATAGATCCGGGTTCGGACAGGAACACCTGAGTGGTTAGAATTGATTTGGCGGTTCCTAATCGCTGGAGACTCTGGTTGCCGGCCCCCGGGTGGTGCTGGACGGCTTGCTTCCACTTCTCCCCCTTTATCACTCCTGAACAGGAGGGAGACTGTGATCTTCCGTCCAGAGCAGGCCCACCCCCCCAGGGTGGAGCCCGGGGGCACTCATGCGCCGCCCCCGAACCGGGGTACGCCATACACCGGCACCCCGTCACCCATCCCGCCCGACAACCCAGAGCCCGAAGACCGGTTCGCACTGCACCGGTTGTCGGATGATGGGTGCCCCAACTGTGGCGACGTTTGACAAGGCCGACCCCGCGTGATTGCTCACGCATCCTCGCAGCAACGCCACGGCCCCGGGCTCATCACCCGGGGCCGTGGCGTTGACCATCGAAGGAGCCTCTTGAACACTCAGTCCCTCGGTTCAGGAGCCGTCGGGAAATAACTTC
>PLDW01000317.1 GCA_003136315.1 Gemmataceae bacterium
GTGGCACCCAGAATCGCGGGCAAACTGCCCATGCCACCCTCCCATAATCGTGGTAGGTCATTTCCTGGCGTCTGCCTTACAGCCTCAGGGGATTTCTCGATGAGGATACCACCGGTTGGGGTCGGTTACTTTGGCGCGTTGCCCGCTTGAATGTGCTTGAGCATTTCCCGACAGGCTTTCTCACACGTCCGACATTCTTCTGCACATTGCTTCATCATGGGGTCGTGGGCCGCGTGCTTCTCACAGGCATCCCCGCACCGCTTGCAGGCGTCTGCGCACGCCGAGCAGGCGATGTCCGCGAACGGCCCGTGGCGGGCGACCACACTCCCTGCGGCCGCGCACAGCGATGCGCAGTCCTGACACGTCCGAAGCGTCTCCAGATGCAGTTTGTGGCCCTCGGTCAGTTCCGCGGCGCAGTGCGCGCTGCACATGTCGCAGGTCCGTTTGCAGTCATCACATGCCTTTGCGCACTCTTGCAACGCCATCGCGTTCGGGGAAACTCCCGACGGTGGGGCTGTGTTCTCACTGGCCGCGTTCACACCCAGGCCGATCAACCCGGCGGCGACCAGGCCCAACAAGGCGGCCACACTCGTGCGGAACATGCTCTCACCTCCCCGTGCGGAATAAGCTGCCGACACCACACAATGGCGGACCGACGGAACCGTCAGCGAACAGTGTACCGGTAACGATGGGAGCGAGAAGAAACCCCGTTGTGGGAGTCAGCCGGGTGGGGCGTGAACGACGATCAACTGCTGTGATCGGGCCGGACTGGTGGAATAGAGACGCTGGACGTCCGGGGTTTCGACCGCTCCTGTCAGCGACCGGCACCACTCGAATAGCGCAGCGAGTTTGGCCTCGTCGGCCGGATCCCAGGTTTCGTCCGATGCGACCCGCGCTGCGATCCGCCCCAGGACGGAAGCCGACACCCCCCACACCGACCCGGGGCGAGTGATCAGAAAGAGGCCGTCCAGGTAGAACCCGGATTCAGGGTCTCGGACGAACCGGCGGAATGACGTCGGCCAGAACAGGAAGGGGGTGTTGCCTTCCCGGTGCGTTGTCGGGCGGTCGAAGTGACCAGTCGGGAAGGTGCGGGTTCGCCAGGCGGCCGGATCGTATCCCGTGCGATCTCCTGTCAGCCACCCGAGGTTCGCCTGGCGGCGGAGGAACCCGTGGCCGACATCGTTGATATTCCGCTTGGCCTCCACAACAGCCAGGACCTCAACCGGGTCGGCTTCACTCTCTCCTTTCCGAACCACGACCAGATCCAACTCGATCTCAGCGGCCCCCAGTCGCACCTGACGCAGGATCTGGAAGCCCGCCGACCCATCGCCGACCGGCGGCGGGATCATGGAAACGATCCGGTCACGGGTCGTCTCCTCGGCGACTCGCTCAAACGACTTCCCGGACCCACCCGCTCGACGTCCCCCGCGCGTTTGGAGGAAGTGGAGTTGGGCTTCCGCCTGGTCCAACCCGATGGCCGCCTTGAATCGGACCAACTCGTCCCTCGCCCGGATCAGCGCCAGACGGTCGGGCGATGCCAGAATCAATGACGATCGCTCGTTCTCCCATTCTCGGTGTGCAGCCAGGAATGATTCACGTTTCGCCCGGAGGGGGGCCTCCTGACCTGGGAATTTCGCCTCCGCGGCACTCAACCCAGCAATCGCCTTATCGGCGTTTGCGATTTCCTGATCCAGTTCGGTGAGTCGAGCGAAATGTGACCCGGCGGCGTCGACCTCGGAGGCTTGCCGGTAGGCGTCTTCGAGTGTTCGCAAGCGTGGCGAAGCGCGGCGAAGGTCACGAATCCGGCACCCCTGGTTGAAGACGGGGTCGCGCTCCCATCGCTCGAACTGGAACCCCAGCCACCGGCGGAACCCCGGGAAATCGAGATCCCTCAGGTCAAGTGTCTGGTTTGAGAATGTGGGGGTATGCTCGCCGTCCGGCAGAGTCATGGTCACCTCCGGCGATCGCGTCCAGGCGGAGGCATTTTAGGACGAGCGGAGAAAACCGAACCCCCAACCCCCTCTATGAATGAAGGGGGAGCCGGAAGCTTTTCGGGCAGACTCCTCCGTGCAGATGCTGTATAATATTTAACTGAAGATCACCCCATTAACCGGAAACGGCAGTTCACGGTAAACAGTGGGCCTGGCACCCGGCGTCACCCAGTCCCGGTACGGCGTCCGTCAGATCAGCCCGAGCGTCGGAGTTTACGGGGAGGTCGCGTCAGGCGCGCGGCGGACCCGCACGGCGTCCGGCTCAACCACCGTGAAGTTGCCGGGCAGCTCAGCCGCCCGGTCGCGGAACACGGCCGACACCGCCTCGGCCCGATCCGCCACCGGAACCCCGGCGAGCCGCAGTAGAACGACCCCGGCATGAGCGCGCCCGAGTCGGTACACCAACTCCCCGAAGTCCTTGTCGGCCGTCACCAGCACCCGGCCCGACCCGGCCGCCCGGGCCAAGACGTCGTCATCGGTGGCCCCGGCTCAGCGTCACCGGCGGCCTCAACAATCGCGTGCCCGTCGGCCCGCAGTCGAGCAACGACCTCGGCTGGTACGCACTCGTCGGCCAACAGGTTCATGCCGACCGCCGGGCCGTGGGGTATACGACATCGGCCCGCAGCGCCTGGGCGGCGAAGGCGAGGGCTGCCGACACAGCCGCCGGGGTGAGACGCGGGTGGGACGCGACGAGCTGACCGACCGGGGTGCCGGCGGCCAACTCCTCCAGGATGAACTCGACCGTCAGCCGGGTGCCGGCAACGACCGGCTTGCCCATCATGACAGCCGGGTCGGAGATGATCAGCGGATTGTCCATCGGTAACCTCCGCTGGAATGCTACACCCCCAGGGTTCTTACGACAAGTGGCGACCGCCCGCGACCTGTCTGCCGAAGTTCACCTGGGGGCATGACCCCATTTGCTTGGATTGGCCCCCCCGCCGGATATCGGTGATAACGCACCGCGGGTACTCACCCGCGTACACTGAGTCGCCCGTCAGCCGAGCCGAACACTCAGTACGCCGACGCCGCCGGGTGCCATGCCCACTGCTTTGAGTGGGCATGGATGCATATCAGTCAATCAATCGGGAACTTCCCACCAAGGTGGCGATCACTGATCAATGCGTTGAGGCTCAACGAGGATTCCCAAATCATCGACTGTTTTCGACCGGATCCAGTCTTCTGCTTTCAAACACAACCATCAATGAAAAGATGATTTGTATTTTATCGATCTGCTTGAAGACAATAATCGAATCGTATACGCTGAGTGTGTTGTACCGGTGGAAATTTTGTGTGAGGTCGTGTCCAGGTCGCTGTCTGCAAGCGGACCCAGGCAATCGGCAATCCGTCATTGAGGAACCCACAAAGTCGTGCTCCCGACATGCCCACTCAAAGTAGTGGGCATGGCACCAGCGTTACAGTCACCTCACTCTGAGAATCTCGGCCCCGTCTCGTCTTACCCGCCACTCAAATTCGCCGCTCATGGTGCCTCCAACCGAATGGCCTTTAATTGTGTACTCGACTGATTCTCCGTCCTCGGTTACCGTGAATGTGTGGTCTCCTGGCCAGACCGGTCGCCATTTCTCGCTGATGATTTTCCCATCGTAAAGCACGATCTCCAAGCCGCCTTGAGATGCCTGAAAGCTGACCCGGTGCCCAGTTGCGGTGAGCATCTCGAAATCGCGAGCCACAGCAAGCCCCTGTGTGAGTGATTCGACAACTGCGAAAAGATACTACGACACGAGGGAGGCCGCCGGGTGCCATGCCCACTGCTCTGAGTGGGCATGAATGCATATCAATCAATCGATCAATCAGAAAATTCTTCTTAACGGACGATCACTGATCAATCTGTCGTGGCCGAACGCGGATTCCCGAATTATCCAACGGTTTCGACCGGATCCAGTCCTCTGCATTCGACCACAACCCGCAATGGATAAGAAGATTTGCATGTAATCAATCTGCTTGAAGACAATAATCGGATCGTATACGCCGAGTGTGTTGTACCGTTGGAAGTTTTGTGTGAGGTCGTGTCCATGTTGCTGTCTGCAAGCGGACCCGGGCAATCGGCATCCGTCATTGTGGAACCTACAAAGTCGTGCTCCCGACATGCCCACTCAAAGCAGTGGGCATGGCACCCGGTGCCCTCAATCGAACATGATCTCGCGAGTGCCATCGTCGGCGACTGACGCCGACCGGCATGCCGGACACCGCAGTGGCGCGTCGAACTTGAACTGCCCGCCACACGAGCAAATACCGGCCTTTGCCTCTACCCGGCGACGAAATTCCCCCTCGGTGATTGGCTCGCCCTGGTACGTCCGCCCGTCCGCCCCGTCTGGCTCTGGGAACGCAAAGTTCCCGCCCTTGAGCATTGCCAAGTAACTTTCCCACACGTCGTTGTGTGAGACGGCTGTATCCTCGCCACACTGATCACACCGGAGCGACTCAAAGCTAAAACCGCCACCCTCTGACGCCGGGAAGGTGTGTCCACACGACTTGCACACGGCTTGATACGCTCGTCCCATCAGGGCGTCTCCGATAGCTGAATGACCTCGCTTTACCTGCACGCAATCGGACTATAGGAAGCACAGGTGAGTAACGCGAATCTGCTCAAGTGGCCGAATCAGGGCCTGGTTTGGCCTGCTTTGCTTTGCGTGTTGTTGCTGCCTTGCGACCCGCCGGAAGTTGCTTCTTAGTTTTGGCCGCCTTCTCGCTCGCAGCACGTTGCTTACGAGTTGCTTCCGCTTTAGCAGCAACTTCACTCCGGCTCCCACCAAGCTCGATGAGAGTAAACCGCTCGGTTCCCATGCCCTCTTCCGCGCCTTTGACCCAAAGCTGAACCTTCGATCGCGCCTTCCAGTTCTGAGCCTTGACTACCGCGATGAAGCCATCAATGTCGAAGTGCTTGAAACCACCTCCGCACAGATTGGCATCTAGGCCGTTGCCTACGCCATCCTCGTAGGTCGGACCTGTTAGACTGACCAACCGATTCGGTGCCAGCCATGCATTGATTTTTTCTAGCGGTTCGCAAGTTTCAGAGACATTCTCCTTATCATCATCCCAATCGTCATCTTCACCATCATCCCAATCGTCGCCCTCGCCATCCTCGTCCTCCGACAGTTCCTCGTTGTCGAATGAGAGCACGACATTCCAGACGAAGCCCATCGGTATGCCCTCTTGTGGCTGAAGCAGGATTTAGCCCGCGCCGCGCGGCCCTGCTATTTCGTGCGTTTAGGCGCAATACCGTTGCACGAGGAG
>PLDW01000265.1 GCA_003136315.1 Gemmataceae bacterium
TTCGGCTCGACGGTCGATGGTGGTTTCAACCTCACCGTCAACACCGCCGGTGTCACGACATTCGGTGGTGCTGTCGGCAGCACAACGCCGCTGACCTCCGTGACCACCGATGCACCAGGGAGTACCACTCTCAACGGGGGCAGTGTTACCACTACCGGAGCACAATCATTCGGTGATGCGGTCACACTGGGGGCCAACACCACGCTCGCCTCCACTGGTAGCGGCGACGTCACACTCGGCGCGACGGTCGATGGTGGCTTCAACCTGACCATCAACACCGCCGGTGTGACGACGTTCGGCGGGGCGGTCGGTGGCGCGACGCCGCTGACTTCCGTAACCACCGATGCACCGGGCAGCACCGACCTCAACGGCGGGACTGTCACCACCACGGGTGCCCAAAGCTACGGCGACGTGGTGGTCCTCGGTGCGAACACCACGCTCACTTCCACAGGCAGCGGCAACGTCACACTTGGTGCCACGGTCAACGGCGGCTCTGCACTCACGGTCAACACCGCGGGGACGACCATCTTCAGCGGTGAGGTGGGTGGGATAACGCCCTTGACTTCGGTCACCACTGGTGCGTCCGGCAGCACGTCTCTCAATGGTGGGGCCGTTACCACGACCGGGGTACAAGCCTACGGCAACGCTGTGACGCTCGGGGCCAGCACCACACTGGCTTCCACTGGAAGCGGCAACGTCACACTCGGCTCCACGGTCGACGGCGGCTACGCTCTCACGATCAACACCGCAGGGGTCACCACCTTAGGAGGTGCAGTGGGCGGAACGACGCCACTCACATCGATCACCACCGATGCACCCGGCAGTACGAGCATCAATGGCAAGACAGTCACGACCACCGGTGCCCAGGACTTTGGCGACGCGGTAACACTCGGGGTCAACACGACCCTCGCTTCCACTGGAAGTGGCAACATCACACTCGCCTCCACGGTCAACGGGCTGGTCAACGGACCCTTCAGCCTGCCCTTCAGCCTGACAGTGAACACTGCTGGTGTGCGGACATTCACCGGCGCAGTGGGTGGGACAACGCCTCTCGCTTCGCTCACGACCAGTGCAGCGGGGAGCACCAGCATCCAGGGGGGGGCCGTCACCACCACAGGGGCACAAACCTTTGGCGACCCGGTGACACTCCTCGCCAACACCACACTGACCTCAAACAGCAGCGGCAACATCACCCTCGCTTCAACGGTCAACGGTGCCTTCAGCCTGACAGTGGACACGGCGGGCGTGACGAACTTTGGCGGTGTGGTGGGTGGGACGACACCTTTGACTTCGGTCACCACCGATGCTCCTGGAAGTACCACCCTCGGTGCTGGGGCCGTGACCACCTCGGGAGACCAAACATACGGCGATCCTGTGACACTCGGGGCCAGCACAACCCTCAACTCCACAAACGGCGGTTTCGTCACTTTCGCCTCGACAGTCAACGGGGCCTTCGCTCTTACTGTGAAAACAGGTGGCGCCACCACCTTCACTGGGGCAGTCGGTGGCACAACGCCGCTTGCGTCGGTCACGACCGAGACGGCGCCGCTTGCGTCGGTCATGATTGACGCGGCGGGGGCCTCTGAGATCAATGGTGGTAGCGTCACCACCACTGGCGATCAGACGTTCAACGAACCCACTTCGGTCGGAACGAACACCAAGTTCACCACAACCGCTGGTGGCTCGATCACCTTCGGTGGGACTTTGACTGGTGGAGCTGGTAACCCGACAGTCGAATTCAATGCGGGAAACGCCGGCGACCTCACTTTCACTGGCACAATCGCGCCACTCCTCCGCAGCCTCAGCGGGGCTTCGAGCGGGGCTCTGAGCGACCAGGGGCCGCTCAGCGGCTTCACCATCGACGATGCGTTCGATGTGGTGATTGAGGCCGGGATCTATGTGGATGGCCCAGTGCTCATCAGTTCGGCCCAGAATGTTACCGTCATAGCGGGTGGATCAGTCGGATCGCTGACCCAGACAACTGGCACTGGGACGACCACGCTCAGTGGCGGTTCACTCGCCGCCACCGGCCCGGTGAACATCACCAACACCGCCATCAACCTCCAGGGGGGGCTCGACGCCAGCGGCGAGCCGGTGGTCCTCAATGCCACAAGCGGGGGTGTCACCCAGGAGGCGTCGGTCGCACCCCTCATCGCCAGCGATCTCACGCTGACAGGGGCCGGAACATTCAATCTGAACAACGCTGCGAACCAGCTTCCGTCGTTCAACGCGAATGTGAACGGGCCGGTGACACTCCAAGTTGCCGGTGCCCTTACTCTCGATCCCAAGGGTGTCACAACCAATGGCAACGACGTGAACCTCTTCATCGGCAACGGGTTCACTGTCGACGACAACGGGTCGAGCCAGACAGCACCGATGATCAATGCCGGGACCACCGGGACCGTCCTGATCGTCCCTGGCCTCCAGGCCACAACCTCGCTCACCACCTTCAATGCCAATATCGCGGCCAAGTCGGTGCAGTTCGGTAACGACGGCACTGGCTTGACGAGTGGCTCCCCTTACACGGGCACCGCGTACCAGAACACTGGCGACGATACCTTCCAGGTCCGGCCCAGCCCGTCCACAACGATCACTGTCGTCGGCGGGCTACCGAACACAATCCCAGGTGACTCGATCCTGCCGATCACGACAGACCCGGCAATCACGAATGTGCAGTTCGTGCCCACCCCGCCGGACGCTGCCGGTGGGACGAGCATCTCGGGCTATTATCTGATCACGTATGCGAACACAACCCAGACCAAGATCATCTTCCGGGGGATCGAATCCTTCGAGAATTCGGGCTTGCAGGCTGCGGTCGTGCAGACCGGCCCCACCACATATTCCGTCCGCATCCAGCAAGTCCAGGGAACGACGGTGCTGAGCAACGGGGTTACCGGTCAGGGCCTGCCCTTCACCGTGACCATCAATATCACATCGATACAAAACCCGCCGACTGTGACCTTCGGCGATGTCAACGGCGATGGTATCCCGGATATGATTATTGCCAGCGGAGCTGGCTCCAGTCCGCTCATCACCGTCGTCAATGGTGTCTACCTCACGGCCGGATCGCCGCTCGGCTCGACATCTGTCAACCTGTCGAATCTTCCCGCCGCCGCGATCCTGGGTCAGTTTTCGCCATTCTCTGCGAGTTTCGGCGGTGGCTTGTCGGTCGCTGCTGGGGATTTCGCTGGCACCGGCAAGGACGAAGTCGCGGTCGCACCTGGCCCAGGCGGCGGCCCTGTCGTCGAGTTCTGGAGCTTCGCTAGCGGATCGCCGCAGATGACCTCCAGCTTCTTTGCCCTTGACACGAGTTTCCGCGGTGGGTTGCACCTGGCCAGCGGAACCTTCGATGGCAAGGTCGATCTGATCGTCGGTGCGGGTGTGGGTGGCGGGCCGCGGGTCGAGGTATTCTCTGGTGGAAATGGCGCGCTGATCGACAACTTCTTCGCCTACAACTCGGCGTACCGCGGTGGCGTACTTGTCGCGGCCGGGAACTTCGATGGCAATGGCGAAGAAATCGCGACTGCTGCCGGTCCAGGTGGCGGCCCCAACGTCAAGGTATTTGAGGGCGGCAATAACACCCTGCTGGCGAGCATCTACGCCTTCACCGCCACCAGTCTCGGCAATTACTTCCAGACCGGCGTTGGCAGCCTCGCATTCGGAGCACCCATCGCCGCCACTACAGCCGACATCCTTGCGAACGCATTGCCGCAGCAGCAGGAGCTTCTCGTCTCGACCTCCCCGGGTCCGCAATTGCAGATGCTGCGGTTGATTGACTCTGCGGGTACGGTGGTGCCAGCCCCGGGCACCGACTTGTATACCTCGCTCACGAGTACGAGCGGGAGTGCAATCCTCAACCCCACGACCGGTCAACCGCTCCAGGAGTCGGACCTGACCGACGGCGCGACGGTCGCAGGAATGTAGGTCTCTCCCCTGCGACAATGAATGAGCAGGGAGTCGTTCCAGAATTGCTGACGCCTCGAAGATCGAGGCGACAGGGTTGAGGGATTTCTTCAACGGCCCGGGGGGGAAAGCGAATTGATCAACTGGGATTGGTTCTGCCACAATGGCTGTGAATCCCCGCGGTCTCGACGCGGCAACCCGATAACAGGCTCGGACTCCGGCTCGCGGTCTGGCTATCCCTTTTCGACCATGTGGCATTCGGCGACGTGAAAGGCTTGGTGGGCGGGCCAAGTTACCCAGTTAGAATAAGCCGCCTGTCCATCAACCACAAACCTCGCTTTCGACCTTTTGGAGGCGGTATCCGTCGTGGCAGGCATCAAGGTGGTGGATGGCTGAGGCCATCGCCGCGGCAGGACCTCCCTTTTCGACGGTGTGGAACTTCTCGTAGTACAGACAATCTTCGGTCGGGTTCCTGTGAGCCAGAGTGATGATCGACGCCAGACCCGAATCTTCATTGGGGCCAGGACCAGCGATGATCCTGTAGGACAGAAATCTCCGGAATGTGGGTTCACCTTCTTCATTGAGACCGTAGTAGGTCACCACCCGCTCGATCATTGGCTTGGTCTCCTTCGGCTCCGTGGCTCGGGCGACGTGTTGGGGCTTCAATCCGCCAGGAGCCCGAAACAATCCTTTCCCTACACGTTGAAGTGTTTCGGATATCACCTTCCAGAGGTCCAGCTCCAAGTCGATCGAGGAAGCGAACGTCCGATCTCGCAGGGCCACGGAATAGGCTGCCTCGGCCAGCTCGGCGGCGACGGTGTCAAACAGGCCACTCCCAGGATGCACAATAGTGTTGACGCTCATGAATGGATCTCCTCCCTCATTACATTTATACAATTGCAAGCGCCGTACCTTTCATTTCATCCGGAACAAATCAAGTCCCGGAGAATTTCGTAGCCTGCCAGCATGGCATTGATGAGTACCAGAAATATTATTAATCATATATTATAATAAGTCAATTGAACTATATATATATTATATATATTATATACGAATGATGTAATCCAGTGGTAAGTAACGCTTCCGTAGAACGATATGTCCAGGAAGAATCGATGACCAGCGCCGAAGGCACGGAAGCCATGAAATCACCTGTCAGGTAGTAAGCAATCTGGGTTGTGTGTCGGTAGGGATTCAGTCTCTCACTTATATTTGTTCATATTTGTGCACATAAAGTCATATGTTTATATGATTAATTTATCATATGAATAAATAATAATTTATACCAAATTTATTAAATCATAATTCATTCAATTTATTGATAATATTTATATCATCATGTCGAACCCGTTATCTCCAAGGCAACAGGATTTGCTTGGTTGATGCTCCGCCCTTCTCAACCGCGATATATGCGTCGATTCCTTGATCCAGTGTCCATGTCTGAATGGGGGGCGGTCGCAAATGGTCATCCTCAAAGCCCGCTCGTAGGTCATCCATGATCTTCGCGATCTCAGGACCCGTAAGCTTCAGGGTATCGACGCCGATCAGGCGCAGGCAATTGTGATAGAAATCAACCAGGTTGAATTCGATGCGGCCGTCACCAGTGCTCGTAATGGCCACCTGGCGACCGCCGAGGCGCAGCGACTTCAAGGACGGTGCGAACATTGGGCCGCCAACGGCATCGAGCACGAGGTCAACACCCTTCCCATCTGTCAACGCTTTCACCTCGACAGGGAGATCTTTGCTCTTGGTGTTGACGAAGGTATCGGCTTCAGACGGTTTGTCGAAACGATCAGCGCCGATCACTCGTGCTTTTTTCCAGTGCGCGATTTGGGTGGCCGCCCGGCCCACTGCTCCGAGAGCGCCGGTAATCAGGACGGTTTCTCCGGCCTGGATATCCGCCGCGTGGACCAGTGCCGACCATGCCGTGAGATAAGGAACTCCGACGCCAGACGCTTCTTCCATCGACAGCAGCGATGGTTTCTCGGAGAGCGACTCCAAGTCCACGACGAGATATTGGGCGTGCGTTCCGTCCCTGGTCACTCCGAACCCAGCCCCACTGCCCCAGACCTCCTTGCCCTTCCATCCCTCACCGGCAACGACAACGCCTGCATAGTCGCGCCCTGGAACGCGCGGCAACGAGGCATTGAAGCGGCCAGCCACGTTTTTCACATCGCTGGGGTTGATGGCGGCGGCATGTAACTCGACAATCGCCTCTCCCAGCTTGGGATCCGGTGGGGATACTTCTTGAATTGAAAGGACCGAAGGCGGCCCGTATTTATCGAAACGCAGTGCTTTCATACTCGTCATTGGCGTTCTCCTGGCGAATCTCTGCACAGCCTGCTCACAGGCACCTGCTGCAGGTCGGTCCAAATCCCCCCTGCTGTCGGAGGCGTGATCACTCTAACGGGTCAGTTGGTTCGCTTTGCTTGAGATTGACCGCGTCAGCGGGGCACACCGACCGAGGTATCAGACCGCGTCAGCAGGTAGCCAGTCCTGCGGCAGCCACACCGACCAAGGCACAGCGAGAGATGATGATTGCCATAACTCAACCTTGCCTGTCGTCGAAGAAAGCGATCGTTTCCGGCCCACTCACCGGCTTACGGCTGGTCGCGAACGTCTCCAGGAAGTCGAGTTTGTCGAGGTCCACGACCGAGACGGTGCCGGCGTCGTGATTGGTCACGTAGGCCTTCGACGGATCCTTGGGAAAGGCGAAAACCATTGGCCCCTTCCCGAGGTCCAGGATTTTGAGGACGGAAAGCTTGGCCGCATCAAAAATGACCAGCTTGGCCGACGGGTAGATGGATACCAGCACTTTCGACCCGTCCGGGGTGACGGCCACCCGTGCAAGGTGATCGATGAACGGGCCGACTGTGGGCAGCCCATCCACCTTCTTGCTGTCAATCACCTTGTCGTTCCTGGTGTCGATGATGTGCAGGACTGGGTCCTTGTGGTCCCAGGCGTACATCAACTTACCGTCGGAGGTGAGGCCCACACCCTCGGTGCCGTTGGGAATTGGGATCTTACCGACCATTTTCTTGGCAGTCGGGTCGAGGACCGACATGTAGTCGGTATCTTTGTTCGAGGTGTATGCCTTTTCCCCACCTGGCAACGACAACACCCAGTGACACCCGTGGGTGCCCGTCGGAATGGTCCCGAGAACATTCCGCTCGTCCACGTCTACGACTGCGACGGCGTTGCTCTTGTCGCAAGCGACAAGCAGCGTCCCATTTGGCCCCCAGGCGAAGGCGTGGGTGGCCTGGAGGGGAGCCATCTCGATCACCCCGGTCACCTTCATCGAGTCGAGGCCAAGGATATACACTTCGTGCCCGGGGTGCGTGTTGTTCCCATAGATCCCGTCGCCATAGATCGAGACGTAGGCGACCCGCCGCTTCGGGTCGATCATGACCTCGTGCGGATGTGTAGGCATCTTGAGCTCGGCCAGGATGCGGTGTCGGTCGGCCGGGTCGAAGAAGCTGACTGTGTCCCCTTGCTTGTTCACGGACAGCAGGAGCTCGCGGCTGGCCTTCTTGGCGTGCGGCTCGTCCGCGGCCGCCCGGCCAAAGGTGAGGCCAGTCAGGGCTGCGAGGCCGCCCGCCTTGAGTACGGCACGTCGGTTCATCATGGCCCCTCCGGTTGTGGAGGGTCGTGTGTAGAACATTGGTCACTTCCCGTCCGTGAGAAACGCGAGCACAGCGTCCCCCAATATCATGACCGTCAGGCCTTTTTGGCAGCGTCTCATCGGCTTTGTTTCTCCCTGATCGACGGCCGATCACTGAGTCACGGCGGCCAGCCCTGCCCGCGCAACCTGGACGTCTTGCTCGGGCGTAGCGAGACTCACGCCGATGGCGCCGACCACTTCGCCATCAATCACCACCGGAAGCCCCCCTTGCATTTCGGTGAAGCCTCGCGCCGTTATGGCCGCGTAGCGACCGCGGTTGATTGCATCCTCCAGGTCTTGGCTCGGCTTCTTGAAGAGTGCCGCCGTTCGCGCCTTGCCGGCCGCCAGCTCGACCGAAGCGGTCATGGCCGCGTGGTCCATGCGCTCGAGCAGTATGAGCCAGCCTCCGTCGTCGACGACCGCGACAACGCCGCGCCAATGATTCCGCTCGGCCTCCTTGATGGCAGCCGCCGTCATCGTGCGCGCTGCTGCCAGGCTCAGCACCTTTTTCTCCAGGAGTGGTACCTTCTTCTCCGATGGTGGTGCCTTGTTCTCTGGCGGTTGCGCCAGCGTGCTGCTCCAAAGGCTCAGCACCAGTCCGAATACAAGAGCAATCGCGATAGGAATCCGCATGGCAACCTCCCATAAAGTCCGGGCACTGCCGGCCACATTCGACCAGTCTTACCGTCCTGTTTTCCGCATTCGCGTCGCCGTAAATCTCGGCGATGTCGCGCATCTCCTCCGGTCTCAATTGCGTCGCGATGGTGCGCATCTACCGATTGCTGTCATTCCGGCGAATGCTCTGGGCGAATGCTGCGAGCTAATATTTAGATATAGGCAGACTGTTTATCATGCAAATGCTACGAACACAAGTTTACTGTTGCTGGGGACGTGATAAAGCCTGGTCGTGCCTAGAACATTGGTCACTTCCCGTCAGCGAGAAACTCGGCCACTTGCTTGCCCCACACCTTGCCGAGCCTGAGCGTCGAGTGGCCCTGCGTCCCGGCGGTCGCCGGGATGACCACGGACCGCCCACCCTTGACCTGTTTGACCACTTGGTCCAGGTCGGGGAACCCGGGGAGATTCAGCTCGTCGTCGGCGAAGTTAATGGTCAGAAGGCGGGCCTTGATCTTATCCAGATCGGCAGACGGGTCGTAGTCGCGGGACGCTTCGAACTCGTAGACCACGTCATTCGCGTCCTCGGATCTGGCCGCCTCGACCCCAGTCCGCCGGACCAGAGCATCGGCCTTGTCAATCGTCGGGGCCTCTTCGGCGAGGTGGGCCGGGCAGTCGGTCATGAGTTTGAACGCTGGCCAGACCGCGGCCAGGGCCGGCGGCTGCGTCTCGTACTCTCCATCCTCGTATGCCGGGTCGTTCTTGATCGCGGTGATGATGATCCGCCGCCAGTACAAGTTCCGCCCGCCGATCGGTGCCGGGAGACACGCGACCGGCATGAGGGAATCCATCTCGTCCGGGTACAGGGTGCCCCACATCCAGGTGTGCATACCACCCATCGAAGTGCCGAGGACCAGCCGCAACCGCTTGACCCCGAGCTTTTCAGTGACGAGCTTCCTCTGGGCCTCCACCATGTCCCGGTAGTCGTACCGGGGGAACTTGGCTCTCAGCCCATCACTGGGCTTGCTCGACCCGCCATGCCCGATCCCGTCCGGGAGGATCAGGTAATACTTCGTGGCGTCCAGCGGCTGACCGGGGCCGAACATTACCCTGGCAAACGATGGCTGGAGGAACTGCGTGCCGCTTCCGGTAGTCCCATGCAGCAGGAGGACCGCATTCGTGACCCGGTCACCGTCCCGCTTCGGCGTGTCAATTGTGACATAGTGGGTCTTGAGGGATGGCAGCCTGTCGCCGGTCCGGAACCGAAAGTCCCTGACCTCGAACTCGCCTTCGGTGTAACCAGGCAAGTCCGATCCCACGGGTTTCACCATTCCTCCGACTCCCGCGGAGTTGGCGGGGGGGGTGACACCGAGACCTACATGGTGATCGGACACCCCGGCCAACAAAGCGACTGAGTAGGCGACGAACGATCCAATAACGCATGTGGTCATGGTGCGGCTCCGGCTGTGCCAGAACGGTCGATCAGTGCCAGCTCACTGTCTGGTTCATCTGGGTCAGGAGAAAATGCCATAACGCCGGCCGACGATTCGTAGTCGGTCGAGGTCGTTCCCTTCGGCTGGGCCGGTCTTCCGGCACGCGGCCCGGAAGTAGTCTTCGATCCCGGCCGGGGTGGTCAGGCTCAGGAGCCTGGCCGGCTTTTTGCCCAGGTTCTTGAGTCCGTGGGTCAGCCCCAAGGGGACAACGAGGAAGTCTCCGGACCCAGCGTTCAACGTCCGCCCGGCGATGGTCGCGGTGACCTCGCCGTCGAGGACGTAAATCCCTTCCTCGTACCGGGCGTGCCGCAGGGCTGGGACGACTCCGCCCGGGCCCAGCAGGAGTTCGGTGAGTGTGTACGCCCCGGCCGTCTGCGGGCCGCCGGCCTTGATCGTGTACTCGACTCCGGCAGCGTACAGCTTCTCGCCCCCGCCAGGTTTGACCGGCGTCGGGGTCCGTCCGTCGCCAAGAGCCAGCGACCCATCGGTGGGGTCTTCTGCCGGCTCCAGGTATGTGACCCCATACCGTTCGCTGAGGCGGTTGATCTCCCCCACCGGCATCACCTGCCGCGGCCCCTTCTTCTCACCACCCAATTCCAGGAAGAAGCCTTCGTTGCCCGCCCCGGCGGTGAAAGTGATGAGCCGCGCCTGCGTCTTGCCGTTCACCCACCCATGAGGGATACCGGCCGGAAGCGCGATGAACGTCCCCGGCCCGGCTGTTGCCTTCAACTTGCCGGCCTGGAACACGACCCCGCCGTCGACAACGTTGAACCCCTCTTCCTCGCGGCTGTGGACGTGCCGAGGGGGTCCGACGCCAGCCGGGGGCTCGTCAATCCACCAGGCGTACGCACCGCCGGTGTCGGCCGTGATCGCCTGGAACCGAATTCGGTCGTCCCCCATCCACCAGATTGCTCGGCCACCGTCAGGCGGGACCAACTTCGGCGCTCGTGCGACCGACGCCGGGACATCGGCAGCCCCGGCGACCCCTCCGCGAAGCAGGAAGGCACCCACCCCGGCGCTTGCGGGCGCGACGCGGAGGAACTGCCGACGGTTGATGGACATCAAAGCACTCCCTTCGTTTGATGGGTCGCGGGGCGTTTGCTGCGGACTCCGATTCGATCCCTTTAACGTCCGGACTTAAATTGAAGGGTCCACCCCGTCGGCCGAATCGTCGGCGACGTACTCGCCATCGGGCGATCTCGTCAGGGTGACAACAACGGCTTCCGGGCCACTGCGGACAACAACCCACTGGGTCGCCTGATCGGGCGATGGATTGATTTCCTGGTGGGGCATATAGGGCGGGATGAACAGGAAGTCCCCGGGCTCCAAATCGTTCTCGTGCTCCAGCCGACTTCCCCACTTGACTCTGCTCTGGCCGGAAAGCACGTAAACCACGGTCTCCAGAGGGCCGTGATGGTGCACGGAACTTGCCGTGTTCGGTTCGGCAAGCATGATGCCTGCCCATAGCGATTCCGAACCAGCGCGGACGTGGGATATCGCGGCCAGCCGCCGCATCCCGGTTGTCTGCGGCGTGCGATCATCAAACTGCAAAGGTTTGACAACCTGGACATCCACCTTCGGGATTTGGGCCATGTCTCGTTCTTGCCGTACCTGAAGTTGCGTCGACATAGAATTCTCCCGCTCTATGTGAGTGTGAGTCGAGCGCTCTAGTCACAACTGGTGAGCGGTTTCTCCATCATTCGGTGTTTGGCGGATACCTGATTGAAAAATCCTTCGATTGCCCTGAGTTCCCATCGGCTCTGGGGTTGCAGTCCCTTGATGGCATCGAAGCCCCGATCAGAACCATCGGGTTGTTGAGGTCAACAATCATGATGTTAAATGGAACGGAGTTGACAGAAATCCTTGAGCTATGCCTCATTTTTCGTCGAGCGATGGATCCTCTCCACTTGAACCATCAGAGCGGACGAGAGGGCCATCAACGGCATGCTCGGCAACAAACCAGACTTGTAACTCGTTGGTGCGGATCACATTACTCACCAGCAGATCGTTGGTGCCATCATCGCCATCGACTGCTGCCTGGCGAGCCATCGTCCGAGCTTCATTCAGTATGATCTCGTGAGCGTTCAGGAGTCGAGAAATCTGCACGGGTACTTCCTCTCGTCCCTTGGGAGGTCGTGGGATGAGAGTCACCTCGGCCACGTCGGCGGACATCGCCACGCTCACACCGCCCAAGAGCATGATCCTTTCGCCAATCAAGTCCACCAATTCGTTCTGCTCGGTGAAGTGTTTATCGAACAGTAGGTGGAGTTGATAGAACGTTGGCCCCGACACCTGCCAGTGGTGTTTCTTGTATAGGTCGCGAAGCGTGATGGTGTCCGCAAGCACTTGGTTCAGGTTGGTCGCGCTTTCCCGGCGCGTTTCACTGGCGAGAGCTAGTGGCATGGCAACGATCGACCCAAACGCCTGAATCTCATGGGCGTGTTGTCCCGTTAACGGTGTCGCCCTTGAAACGCTTTTTGTGGGTCTGGCTGCACTCATTGTCGGCTCCTGAACCGGTTCATGTACGTGGCGTGCAATTGATTCGCAACCACCGTGCCAAGAACTCGGGGGGTGGTCCTGCGCTATGAGTACAAGGAGGCGATTTTCGTCTTCGGGTGTTGAAGCCGGAGAGTTGAGAGAAGGAGTCAGCTAAAAGGTGAACTTGAAGTGGAAACTCACTTGCCAAAATGACGGGAAAGGTGCCGCAGGAGGAGTGGAGTTGTCGGCGAGAGGGGCAAGCGGTTTAATCACCTATTCTCATGGTCAGCCTCCGCGGTGATGCCTGACACCCTCCTTCGCTGGACAACCGACATGGCTTCCGGTGACTGTCGACAAACTCTACTTAGAGACTGCTTTCAGCAGCGAGATCAAGTGGCCGATTCAAGTTGTCTGTGCCCTGGCCTGAAGGGTCGGTGCTGCTCCCGGCCATGCGTCCCGAACTGACGACCGAACCGGCTCCGGCAGTCAGCTCCGACGCGGCACCGGCACCGCCTGGGCTGGTGGAGTTCATCCGCCGCCGTCTGGCCGCCAGCTCCGAGGCATTGCACGAGGAAGCTCATCGGGAACTCGATCGCATTCTTCTGCCGCTGGAGATGGAGCACATTCGGGGCAACCAGTTCCAGGCGGCCATGATACTTGGGGTCGCCCGCCAGATCCTTCGGCGCCGACTTCGCGAACTCCAAATCACCCCGCGGTTCTCAGACGACTCGGCCGACGACTCCGACTGACTGCTGGGCCGCAGAACGCGGAACCCACCCCCACTCGCTCCGGAGACGGGGTTCGTCGATCAGGCCACTCCAACTCCCACCCTCGGTGAGTGTCAGTGGTCACTTCTTCTCCACTTTGGCAACTTGAATCTTCCCGCCAAGGTCGGACGTGCTATCCAAGACTGCCCGATCGCATGAGGAGGTGCCGCATTGCGGGCCGTCCAGAGTCGACCTGCGGCCGCATTTCCACGAATTTCAACCCACCACGGCATAGTCCTTGCGTTGCCCATCTCTATCTCTACCAGTGGCGTGTTGCGGCGTTTGAATGTCGGCGAAAGGATGGTACGAACATGTGGATCGTTCGACTCGCGCTCCGTCGGACGTACACGATCATCGTCCTCGCGGTCTTGATCGCGGTGTTCGGGGCCGTCAGCACCAACCGGATGGCCACCGACATCTTCCCGGAAGCCGACGTTCCGGTGGTGTCGATCGTCTGGCAGTACACCGGGATGCCGCCCGACGAGATCGAGAGCCGGATCGTCCTGATCAACGAGCGGGTGCTGACCGCATCGGTGAACGACATTGAGCACGTCGAGAGCCAGTCGTTCACCGGGATCGGGGTGATCCGGGTGTACTTCCGGCCCGGCGCGAAGGTCGCCGAGGCCGAGGCCCAGGTAACCGCCACCAGCCAGGCGATCCTGAAAGTCATGCCGCCGGGCATCAACCCGCCCTACATCGTCCGGTACAGCGCGACGAGCGTTCCGGTTCTCCAGATCGCCGTGTCGAGCGACACGCTCACCGAGTCACAGATCTACGACTACGTCACGAACTTCGTCATCCAACGGCTCGGGACCGTTCAGGGGGCGCGGATTCCCCAGCCGTACGGCGGTCAGGTCCGGCAGGTGATGGTGGACCTCGATCCGGACCAGCTCTACGGCCGCGGGCTCTCGCCCAACGACGTGAGTACTGCGATCACCAACCAAAACCTGATCGTCCCGGCCGGGACGGCGAAGATCGGGGACATCGAGTACACCGTCCGGCTGAACTCCAGCCCGGCCCTGATCCAGGAGTTCAACGACATCCCCATACGCACCGTCAACGGAATCCCGGTTTACATCAAGAACGTGGCCCAGGTGCGGGACGGGTTCGCGGTCCAGACGAACATCGTCCGCCGCGACGGTCGGCGTGCAGTACTGATGAGCGTCCTCAAGGGGGAGGGCGCATCGACCCTCGATGTGGTCAAGCACGTGAAAGAGGCGCTGCCGGGGGTTCAGGCCCAGCTCCCGCCCGAACTCAAGATGGACATCCTGATTGACCAGTCGGTGTTCGTTCAGGGCGCGGTCGAAGGGGTCGTCAAGGAAGCCGCGATCGCCGCCGGGCTGACGGCCCTGATGATGCTCCTGTTCCTCGGGTCGTGGCGCTCCACCGTGATCGTCGCGATCTCGATCCCGCTCTCCATCCTCGTTTCGGTGACCACACTCTGGGCGCTGGGGCAAACGCTGAATACCCTCACCCTCGGCGGGATGGCGCTGGCAGTCGGGATCCTCGTCGACGACGCGACGGTGGAGATCGAGAACGTTCACCGGCAGATGGGGATGAATAAGCCGCTCCACCGGGCGATCCTGGACGCGGCGGCTCAAATCGCTGCGCCCGCGTTTGTCGCGACCCTTTCGATCTGCATCGTGTTCCTGCCGGTGTTCTTCCTCACCGGCCCTGCGGCGTACCTGTTCGCCCCGATGGCCACGTCCGTCATCTTCGCCATGCTCGCGTCCTACTTTCTGTCCCGGACGCTCGTTCCGACGATGGTGCTCTACCTCTTGCCGGCAGAAATGGCGCTTTATCAGAACGAGAACGCACCCGGGGGCGGCCCGATCTGGCGGGTGCACCAGCGGTTCGACCGGGGGTTCGAGTGGCTCCGCGAGCAGTACCGCGGGCTGCTCGAAGCCGCCCTGGAATACCGGTTCCTCACCATCGCCTTGATGTTGGGGTTCGCGTTCGGGTCGTTCGCACTGTACCCTCGGGTCGGGCAGGATTTCTTCCCGGAGGTGGACGCCGGGCAGATCCGGCTGCACGCCCGCGGACCCGACGGCATCCGGATCGAGGAGACCGAGAAGCTGTTCGGGCGGGTCGAGGATGTGATCCGGGAGGTCGTGCCGGACTCCGAGCGGGGGATCATTCTGGACAACATGGGTCTGACCTCGTCGTTTACCGCGATCGCGTACACCGACAACGGAACGGTCAGCGACTCGGACGGTGAGATCATGGTCTCGCTGAAACCGGACCACCGGCCGACCCGGGAGTACGTCGCCCGGCTCCGCGAGGAACTGCCGAAGCGGTTCCCCGGCTGCACGTTTTACTTCGAGCCGGCCGACATCACCGGGCAGATCCTCAACGCCGGGCTTCCCGCCCCGATCAACGTTCAGGTCGTCGGTGTGAACCGGGAGGCGAACCTCGCGGTGGCGAAGAAGCTGCGGCGCGAGGTCGCGAAGGTGCCCGGCGCTGTCGACGTCCACATCCATCAGATGACCGAGGCCCCCGTGTTGCGGGTAGACGTGGACCGCGTGATCGCGTCGGAACTGAATCTGACCCAGAACGACGTGACCAGTAGCGTGCTGGTGTCGCTCTCGTCCACCAGCCAGGTGTCCCCGAACTTCTGGGTGAACATGAAGAACCGGATCAACTACCGGGTGGCGGTCCAGACCCCTCCGTACCGGATCGACTCGATCGACACGCTGATGAACACGCCGATCGTGAAGCAGGGACAGCCGCCACAACTGTTGGCCAACCTGGCCGACCTGCGCCGCACCACCACCGACCTGAACATCAGCCACTACGACATCCAGTACGTCTACGAAGTGAACGCAAACATCCAGGGCCGGGACCTCGGGGCGGTCGTCGCGGACGTGCAGAAGGCAGTGGAAGCGGTGAAGCCCGACTTACCGCGCGGGAGTTCCATCGTCGTCCGCGGTCAGG
The DNA here is from genome assembly GCA_003136315.1 of Gemmataceae bacterium. Lineage (GTDB taxonomy): Bacteria > Planctomycetota > Planctomycetia > Gemmatales > Gemmataceae > Urbifossiella. The sequence goes on from PLDW01000265.1 coordinate 15,849, forward strand.
CCCGGAGCATGGACACTTCGTTCAGCGGGCTGGCCTCCGGCCTCGTCTTCGCCGTCCTGCTGGTCTACCTGCTGATCGTGGTGAACTTCCAGAGCTGGATCGACCCCTTCGTCATCCTCACGGCCCTGCCCGGCGCGGCGGCCGGCATCCTGTGGGCGCTCTACGTCACTCAGACCACGCTGAGCGTCCCAGCTCTCATGGGCGCAATCATGTGCGTCGGGGTCGCCACCTCCAATTCCATCCTGATGGTGACGTTCGCCAATGATCGGCGGAAGGAGGGGGCCGACGCCCACACCGCAGCGCGAGATGCTGGCTCGACCCGGCTGAGGCCGGTCCTCATGACCGCGACCGCAATGATCATCGGGATGCTGCCGATGAGCCTCGGGCTGGGCGATGGCGGCGAACAAAATGCCCCGCTCGGCCGGGCGGTGATCGGCGGCCTACTTGTCGCCACCTGCTTCACACTTGTCTTCGTCCCGGTCACGTACAGCCTCCTCCGCCGCCGCCCGCCGGCGCCCGAGACGACTGATGCCGACCTGGATCGGGACGCCCCCATAAGGCAGACGCGAGGAAATGACTTACCACGATCATGGGGGGTGCCACGGGCGGCTTGCCCGCCCGTGTGACGCCTTCACGGGCGGACTAGCCGCCCGTGGCACCCGATCACACTGGGAGATTTCCTCTCACCAACTGCCTAAGAGGTCACTGACATGGTTGGCGAACAACTCACCGCGGCCACTGCGCCCCCGCCGGCCCGCTGGGGCTCCAGGCGGCTCCTCGCCGGGGCCGTCTTGTTCGCTGTCCTCGTCGGGGCCGGGCTCGCTGCCGGCACGCTCCCGCGGTTGATCCAGGACCGCGCGGTCCGGGAGCAGGCCGCCGTGAACGCGGCCCAACCCCCACGGGTGGCGGTGGCGACCGCGACTCGGGTTGCTCCGGACGCCGAGCGAGTGCTCCCAGGGAACGCCCTGCCACTCCACGAAATCTCCATTTACCCCCGTACGACTGGTTACCTCAAGTGGTGGAAGGTGGACCGCGGCGACCATGTCAAGAAGGGGCAATTACTGGCCGAGATCGCCACACCGGAGATCGACGCGCAACTGGAGCAGGCCCGTGCCACGCTCCTGCAGGACAAAGCGAACGTGATCCGGGCGAAGGCTCAGGAGGCTTACGCCATTGCCGACGAGAAACGGCAGAAGTTTGCGTACGACTCCCTGGCCACCTCCCGGAACGAATACGACCTTGCAGTCGCAGCGGCAGGCGTGGCCTCCGCCACGGTCAAGGCGACCGAGGCCACACTCAAGGTGGACGAGGCGAACATACTGCGGCTGGAAACCCTCCAGTCGTTCCAGAAAATTACCGCCGATTTCGACGGGGTGATCACGGCCCGGCACATCGACCCGGGAGCGCTCGTCCAGGCCGATACCCCGTCCACCACTCGTGAGCTGTTCCACCTGATGCAGACCGACATCATCCGGGTCTGGGTGTACGTCCCCCAGACGTTCTCGACCGCGGTGAAGTCGGGCTTGGCCGCGACCGTGTTCCGTCGCGAGGATCCGGCCCGGGCCTTCGCCGGCACGGTCGCGCGCACGGCCGACGCCCTCGACCCGAACACGCGCACACTGCTCACCGAGGTCCACGTCGCGAACCCGGACAACGCCCTTCGCCCGGGCATGTACCTCCAGGTGAAATTCACGTTCGACCGGAGCATTTTTCCGGTCATGATTCCCAGCGCTGCGATCGTGATCCGGAGTCAAACACCCACGGTCGGCGTACTCGACGCCAACCGGGCAATCCACTACCGGACGGTGCAACTCGGCCGCGATTACGGGGCCGAGGTGGAGGTCACCGTCGGGCTGAACCCTGGTGAGACGGTCGCGGTTCACCCCGGCGACGACCTTCCCGATGGGACCGTGGTCGAACCCGTTCCGACACCAACCAAGTGACACCAAATCACGCGGCCGAGGGTCTGTCCCTGGGCGCACGGATTGCCCCAGGGACAGAACCTCGTCCGCGCGATTCGGTATTTGTGCATCCGGCGCCCGTTTCCAAACTTCGGCGAGCCAGAGAAGGACATCATCCGCGGTCGTGTGTCGCGTGACATCTTCGAAACTCCAGCACACAGGCTTGACGCCTCATCCGTTCGATTCCCAGAGAAACCCACCGCTTCTTTTGCGGGTTGGCGGGGGTTCGAAGACTCTTGCGCCAGGCGAAGCCTGGGGAAGGGGATGTTGATGTCAGAAGCACAACTGAAACCTTCCGTAGGAATCCTGTGGGTTCGAACCCCACTCGGTAGAGCCGAGCCAGCAACCGGAAGCGAGTCTTGCGTGCGCCGGTGGGGCGACCCACCCCATGAAGCGTAGACAGCCAGTGCCAAAGCCGCGGGATCGAGCCCCGAAATGAACGCTGGTGGGAGCCTTCGTTGTGAGTCTGACGGGGGCCATGTCCGTCCACCAAAACGGCCAGGCGGACGGGTCCTGCCGGGGTCTAATACAGGAACCCGTTAAGGCTGTCGCATCTATTGGAAGANNGCCGAGCGTGAAGGTGAAGCTCGGCAGGAGCCTCGCCCTCCCGTTAGACCGATGTGTGCTCCTGGAATGTGACAGCCTCTGCGGGTTCCTGTATAAGACCGGGGCATAGGCACACGAGGATTCACCAGAAACCTGGGAGGCCTGAACGTTTCCGGCCCAAGCCGAGGCGAGAGGGGGCCGCCTCCACGAAATGGCTCCCGGCTTCGTTGCTGCGTGTCGGGCGGCGAAGAGCGAAGACAGGCACAAACCGGTATCGCCAAGCGTAACCAAGCAGGCGAGATGAGCGTTGGGGATTCGGAGCCTTTCATAGTACCGTGGAGGCTGGGGAACTCGCGTCGCGGGAACCCAGTGGAGGGAAGGGGGGGCCAAACCACAGACCCGTGAGAGGGAAACATGGCCGGAACACCGAGTCCGGGAACTGTGTCCACGAAACGAACACGGAGAGCGGAACTGGCGAAGCAAGCGTGGCCAGGTTTGTCTGCGTGAGCTTCTCCAACGACGGGTACGCGATGATGCGTAACTGCGAAGCTGTGGCTTGACGAGCCGTATGCCCGAATCGGGCACGTACGGATCTGTGGGAGCCTTGGGAGGCAACTCCCAGGGCAACCCGGCAACCCCGGCCACCCCGCCCATGCAGCGGTCGATGTGACCGATGCAGGTTGGCGGAAGTGCGATTTGTGCAGAGGTGGCGCAGGCATCCGCACACAATAGACTTCGTATTAATTATAATTTAATTTGATTAAATAATATAATTAACTGACAGTTATACATTAATCAAGCTATGCCCCCTGGCCCACGCCAACGACCACGGTCTCGATCCGCGGGCGGAGCCGAAACCGCTCGGTCATCCGCGTCAACCATATCTCCTCATCACGCTCCAGATGGTCCAGCACGTCGGTTACCAAATGCTGCCAGTCCACAAAGGTCGAATGTGATTTCGGCAACGCTTCTTTTTGCAGAAACGTGTACAGCCGTTCGATCAGGTTCCGGTTCGGCGAGTGCGCTGGGAGATTGTTCAATTGAACCCCCTGCAGGCGTCCTTCATCAGAGTCACGTCTGTCCTTGACCACATGGCGCCAATCAGTTGCGCCGCTTGCGGCCAGGGTTTGATCGGCCGGTCGTTTTCACGCCTTCTTCAGTCCAAGCGTCACATCCCACCCCAAGTGAGTCGAGAGCGAGGCAACCTGGGCGTCGATGTCTTCGGGACGGATGCCAGCCTTCGCTGCTGCCTTCTCGATGTGCTGGCGAGGAATCGGTTTGAGGGGATCGAGATACGGACCCCTGCCGTCGAGGTGTCGCGTCGGCAGGATGCGGCCGAATTGGGACTGTATCGCGCCCAGCGCGGAACAGGCCGCACCACGCACCACGGCATCGTCATCCTG
>PLDW01000497.1 GCA_003136315.1 Gemmataceae bacterium
TCGGGATGTATTGGCACTAGCCCAATGAGATACTAACTCCGCCCGCGTGGCGACCCAAAGCATCGTCCCCCGGTCCTTGTTCCCCCTTCCCGCACCAGGATCGGTCGACTTGACCGCCTCACCGTTTCCCCGGCCACAAAACCTCAATCCCCATGCTGTTGCGTGCCCAGTCGGTCACCTGGGTGACGTTCAGGCTGTCCTCCGCGATTCGGTTCTTCGTCGGGAACTGCACCGCCAGATACACCTTCTGCGTTGTCGATTCCTTCCGCTTCGTAATCGCCGCCTTCAACTCGTCGAATGTCTTTGGTTCGTCGTCCAACTGGTAATAGCGATCTCCCGTCACGTCCGATCCGCCCAGGAAGGTGACCCGGATCACCACGTCGGTTGGCTTCACCTCGGGCGTCTTGACCGGGTCGATCTTGGGTTGTGGCGCGTTGGGGTCCGGCGGGGTCGAGGTGGTTGATTTCTCGGTCTTTGCTGGATCGGTTGCGTCTGAGCCCTTCCCTTTGCCCGTTGCGTCTCCGCCCCCACCGCCGAAGAGGCCGCCCCCGCTCCCTTCACCGAACACCACCAGCGCCACCACAATTGCCAGCGCCACACCGGTCACAAGTCGGAATGCTTTTTTCAAGGCGTCCGGCGATTTCTTCGCGAACACCCACTTGTCGAGTGCCCACGCCACCGCACCGCCCAGTGCGTAACCCGCCAGGAACCCGCCACCCACGGCCAGGCACTTGATCGCCAGCGCCGCCACCTTCTCCATCAGGCCCACACCAAGAAGAGGGACCAGCGCAACCATACTTGCCTCAGGGGTCAGGGACCGGCTTTCGGAATGTCGAACCCGTGCGGCACATCCTTGAACCACGCCCGGTAGTTGTCCAGATCCTCACGGACCGGGTGTCGCGAGGCCCGACGCGGATAAAGGATCAGGAAATACACGTCCTTCTCCCCGGCCAGTCGCTTCTGGTAAGTAATGAGTTGCTCGGCCTGGACCTGCGACGCCACCTCCTGACGGCCCGGAGCGTAGTAGTACAGTTTGCCCGAGTCTGGATCGATCTCCAGAACGCGGACCACGAGCCGCTCGCCGCGGTCTTTTTGGTAGCGGTCGAGTCGTCGGGTGGCCTCGTCCCGCTCCTTCGTTGCGGCCGTCAGTTGCTGCCGGAGTTCCTTCACGTCGGTCGGCAACTCCGGGACCGGGGTCTTCGTCTCCGACTTTGTGTCCGCGTCCGACCCGGCCGGAGCGCTCACGAATGGCATGAGCAGGAAGATGCAGAAAAGCAGGATGAGAACATCAATGAGCGGGACGAAGAACCGGGTGACAGACCGGCGCGGGGAGATGATCACGCCCGGCCCCCTGGAATGCTGTTCCCGCTCCGACTTCCACCGGGTGGGCCGGTGAACGCATTCGCTGCGACTCCCGGCGGAGCCAGGACGGGGGCGGCCGGCTGAGCGTATCCGCCAAGCCCGCGGATCACGTCGCGACCCACTCCGACGATCCACGTCGGGAGGATGTTGATCAGCGCCATGAACAGCCCGCTGCCGGTGGCGGTGATTGCCGGAGCGTACTTCTTGATGATGTCCTGGGGGGTGGGCTGAGAACCAGGGGTGATCGAACTGAATGTCTGGAGGATCGCCGCCACCGTCCCGATCAGTCCGAGCAGCGGGAACCATTCGGCCCCCTGGGCCAGGTGGGACAGCCACCGGTCGGCCCGTTCGTCGAAATTCGACTCGGCCGACCGCCATCGTAGCGCTCGCCAGGCGAACAGAGTTTGTGCTGCGAACAGTGTGAAACCCAGGGCAAGGATGATCCAGTCGACCCCGGAGTCCTTGAGTCGGGCCAGGTAGTCCCGGCGGGCGTCCGCAGGGACGGCCGCGAACACCAGCCCAGCCCCGACAACAGGGACCAGACAGAACACCAACGGCAGGATGTGGTGAATCCAAATCCGACGCACAAAACCTCCTACTCTGTCCCGCTGGAGAATCACGAAGATACGAAAACCGAAAGGACGAAAGTTCAGGCAATCGTCGAACGACTACTGAGGCCCACTGAGCCAGTCGGGCATGGCCTGGAGTTTCCCTTCGCGGTCGACGCACGCCAGGGTACTCGTCCCTTCAGCGATCAGCGTTCCGGTCCGGAACACCTCGTACTTGTGCTCCAGTCGAATCGGACTCGTCCGGGTAACGGTGGTCCGAATGGTGAGCAGGTCGTCGTAGTGAGCCGGGCTGCGATACTTGATCTCGATCTTCGCGATGACGAGGTAATACCCCTGGTCCTCAATGTCCTTGTACGTTCGCCCCTGGTCGCGGAGCAGTTCCGTCCGGGCCTGCTCAAAATACACCAGATAGTTTGCATGGTGGAGCAAACCCATCCGATCGGTTTCCGCATACCTGACTCGAACCTGTATTTCACCTGTGAGCATGGTGTGTTCCGGGAGTAGCTTGCAGTTTGCAGTTTGCAGCAAACCTGCCCACTGCGAGGCGTTGCCCATTTAGCCCAGGGCGTTGCCCCCGCGACCCAGGGCGTTGCCCATTTAGCCCAGGGCGTTGCCCTGGGCGAAATGCTCTCACCCTTTCAGGGTGAAGATCGAACGGTCTGGGTTTCAGCCTGAAAGGCTGAGATCTCTCAGCCCAGGGCAACGCCCTGGGTTGAATGGGCAACGCCCTGGGTTCGGGGCGAAACACGAAACACTAAACACCAAACACGAATTTACTTGATAAATCCGATCCGACTCGCTGGCCAGAAGACGAACACGGCCTTGCCGAGGAGGAGTCGCTCGGGGACCAAGCCCCAGCTCCGACTGTCGGAGCTGGATGCGCTGTTGTCCCCCAAACAGAGGTAGTGGCCAGGCTGGATGTAGTACAGGTCGGCCTTGTTGTGCTCGATCAAGCTACGGGTATTGTGGTCGATCTGAGTGCGGGTGTAGTAGACATCCCGGAAGAGCTTGACTCGCCGGATAGTGGCTGCTCCCTTCACCCCGATGCTGGCCGGGGCGGCCACGTCATTCGCCTCTGTCCACCCCTCGGGGTCTGTCCCATCAGCCTGGTCGGGCTCGGCGAATGAGTGGTCGGCATCGGTTCCGAAGTCGATGAGCCGGTCGTTCACCCACACTCGAAGCCGACAGTCGACGTTCGCGAAACGGAGAGCATATTTCCCCGGACCACTGACTTTGCACGGCCAGACACCGAATTCCTTCGCGTCCGGACCTGTCGACGACAAGCTGACCTGCCCACCGGAGAATTTCGCTTGGTATCGGCGGCTCCCCTTCGAGAGTTCAAGGACCACCTCCGCGCCCGATCCGAGTTCCGCCTCGCACTCCAGGATCAGATCCCCGACCCATAGCCGTTCGAGTGTTGACTGGCGGCTGATCCCAGGTTCACCTGCGTTGTAGGCCAGAAAATTGTCCACCGGGCCTGGCTCTGGAGGAGTGTGATCGCCCCATGTCCAATAGCGACGGATCCCGGTGGTGTTGGGATCTCGTGTCCAGACGAGATGGCGATACCTCACCCAGTCGAGGTCGTCACCAGCGTGGGTGAACACCCGAGGCCGGCGAGGATCGTCCGGGGTCCACTTGACCCACGGCTTTTGGCTCTCGGCGAGTGGATCATGCCATCGTGGTGGCACCCCCTGTTCGGCCAGTTCCCGGGGTTGCTGGTCGTTATCCCACACTGGCCGCATGTCGGCCAGAACCTGAGCGGTTGGCTTGCGAACGAGTTCAAAGTAACCCTTCCCGACCGGGAACCCGGCCAGCCGCGATTTCTCGAACAACTCAACCGCCTTCTGGTTATTCGGGTAGCGGTAATCATGCCCGAGCGATGAATCCCCGCCCCGCCACAGGTCGTGTGGGTCGGCTGGTCGCGGGTAGAGCGGAGTTCCGTCCACGTCCAGGTCGTTCGACGGGTACTCCAGCGACCGGGTTACGAACAATTTCCCACGATGGATCGCGAGTGTCTCGCCTCCAAAGCCCTGGACCCGTTTGATGTAGTTTTGGGCCGTTTGCTTTTGTTGCGGCTCTTTCGGGAATTTGAAGACCACCACGTCTCCCCTCTGAGGGGCCTCGACATGGTAAATCGGCTTGAGCACGAGAACCCGGTCCCCGGTCCGGTTCGGGGGTGAGTCGTATTGTGGCGGGGTTGTCCCCGGGATCAGCGGGAAGTGAAGATCGAACCGGCAATTCGGGCAGACGCACCCGGTCAGCGGGGTCTTTCGACCGTCGCGACCCTCGACCTCATCGTGCGAGTTCACCGGGAACTCATGCCCACACTTCGGGCAGGTGACGATCTTCTGATATCCATAAAGGGTCTCGGCCATCGACCCAGTCGGGATGACAAACGCCTCGGTTACAAACAGCTTGAGGAGCAGGACCAGGACGACGACGAAGACGACCGTCTCGATCGCCTCCCGGAGCGGGTCGCGGGGGAGCGGTTTCTTCTTGTCGTCTGGCTTTGGGACGGCTGTCGCGGTTTCTGCCATGCGGTCCTCAACGGTCAAAGGCACGGGACGGAGGGGGCAGGGAGTGATTCGCTCGGCCCCGGCCGACATTCATGCTGTCTGGCGGATGGGCGGAACCTACCCCCCCCAGCCCCCTTCCCTGGAAAGGAAGGGGGAGCAAGAGGCGAAACCTAACCCCCCCCAGCCCCCTTCCCTGGGAAGGAAGGGGGAGTAGAGGCGGAACCTCAGGAGCACCGGACAAACCCCTCAACTGGGAGGCGGAGGAGAGTCAAACGGCCCTCCGGCTCCCCCTTCCTTCTTATACAGGAACCCGTTGAGGCTGTCACATCTATGGCAAGACGATTGGACGTATAAACGGNNCGAGGCTCCTGCCGAGCCGTACCACCCTCACGCTCGGCAGGAGCCTCGCCCTCCCGTTAGACCGATGTTTGCTCCTGGAATGAGACAGCCTCTGCGGGTTCCTGTATTAGGGAAGGGGGTTGGGGGGTTAGGTTCCGCCCTCACCGCCCACCGGCTCCCCCTTCCTTCCCTGGGAAGGGGACTGGGGGGTTAGGTCTTGTCCGCACGCCTTAATGCAGCCACCGAAGCCGGGACCAATCGAGTGTCTGGAATAGCCGTTCCCGTCCGCCAACAGCCACCCGCCCGAGCCGGAGTGGCTGGTGGATGAGGAATGGTTTACCAATGAAGTCGGCTTCCGGCACGCCCGGGGCCGGCCATTCCCGGCTGTCCTGGGAGTTCCCGCTGTTGTCCCCGAGCATGAAGTACTCGTCCGGCCCCAGTTGGGCTGGCTTCTGGGTTCCGTGCGTCCCGGCCTGGGTGTAGTGGATGTCCCGGTACAGTTTCACATCCCGGACAACGACCCGGCAGCCCCGGGCTTTGAACTGGAGCGGACGTTTCACCTCACCTCGTTGCCGCACCGATGGGAGATCGACCGGGGTGATCACTACCCGCCCATCCACTGCGAGGGTCACGCGCCGGTCGACGAAGGCGAATTCCACAACATGGGACCGACCCGGTTCGAGTCCGACTCCACTCGCCGCCGCGAGTCCGCCGCGGCTATCCTCAGTCAGATGAATCTCGCCGGAACTGGGGTTTCCAACAGGTAAGTCCGCGGTCACGGCGTCCGCACCGTCGAAGAGCCGACAAGCGAACCGACCGGCCGGCTCGGTCGTCTGGGCTTCGACCACGCATCGCAGGTAGAAGTCGTGGGCCGGGGGAGGCGTGCGGCGGGGGGCACCATCATAACTGTTCCCCGTGTGGACCGCCTCCTCCCGCGACTCGTCCAGATTCCAGTGTCGATACTCCAGACGTACCTCGGCCTGGGGGGATGCGGCTGCATCCAGAACCAGAATCCCGTCGTGGACCACGGAACTGTCCGCAGTGACCGGCGGACGGCCCTCCCGTGTGGGTAAGCGTGGGTCGAGATCGGGCGGGTAGACGATCCACCGTAACCCCCACCCCTCAGGGGGGGCGTAAGACAGGTCGAACACCGGCAGGCGTGTCTCCCGGACCTCCACGAGCGTCTTCCGGAGCAGGTTGCGGGTTGGCGGGTTGTGCTCGTCCAGGGTACACACATCGCCGTCGTGAATGACGATCACCTCGCCCGGAAGCCCAATGACGCGTTTCACATACGGCTTGGACAGGTCAGCCGGGCAGCGGAATACGGCCACTTCCCACCGGCGCGGTGAGCGAAGAGAAAAGACGTTTTTGTCGACCAGCAACCGATCCCCATGAACCTCATGCACAGCGGACAGATCGGTCCTCTTCCCGCAATTCGGGCAGGGAATATCGGCAAAGTACCCCGCTCGTTCTCCAGCGGATGGAGCGCCGACCCGGACCGGATACCCGCATCGTGGGCAGGGGCACTCGCGGTGATTCCCGATCAGGGCCGGGGCCATACTCCCGGTTGGCACCCCGAATGGCTCAACCAGGAACACGCGGAGGAACAGAAACGCGCTCACAAACCCGGCCCCCACCGTGAACACCAGTCGAATCGGTGAAGGAGACGCGCGGCCATCTGTCTTCCGGCTCGGTGGGGGCCTGTTGACCGAGACAGGTGCGGTCTCGGCGGGGAGAGGAGGGGGAGTCGGGGGCTCGTCCGGGTCGAGGGTCAGCGGCCTGACCAGACCGGTTGCTAACCCGGCACCGTTCGGGCTGGCGGGGTCCGGTCGCTGGGGGGTCAGGGGAGAGTCGTCCACGGTGGACTCGCGAAGGTGTGTCGATCACCCGGCGGGGGGCGGTCGTCAGTCGTCCGATTCGAGGACGGCGAGGAACGCTTCCTGCGGAACCTCGACCTGGCCGATCTGCTTCATCCGTTTCTTGCCTTCGGCCTGCTTCGACCAGAGCTTCCGTTTCCGGGTGATGTCGCCGCCGTAACACTTTGCGGTAACGTTCTTGCGCATGGCTGCGATGGTCTCCCGGGCGATGATCCTGGCCCCGATCGCGGCCTGAAGGGCCACCTCGAACAGGTGCCGGTCGATTTCCTCCCGGAGTTTCTTGAGCACCTGCCGACCCCGCTTCTCGGCCGTACTCCGGTGGACGATCACCGACAGCGCATCGACCTTGTTCCCGTGGACCAGGATCTCCATCTTGACCAGATCCGCGGCCCGGAACCCGAGCACTTCGTAGTCCATCGTCCCGTACCCGTGGGTCACGGATTTGAGCTTGTCGTAAAGGTCGTAAATGACCTCTGCAAGCGGCATCTCGTACACCAAAATAACCCGTTGCTGGCTCAGGTACTCGGTCCGGACGAACACCCCCCGCCGGTCGGTACACATGCCCATCATGACACCGATGTTGACGGCCGGGATCAGGAAACTGATCCGCACGATCGGCTCGCGGAACTCCTCAATGAGTCCGGCGTCTGGAACGTCCTGGGGACCGTGAACCGTGACCACTGTCTTGTCTTTTTTGAGGATCTCGAACGTCACGTTCGGTGCGGTCTGGACAAGGTTTAGCTCACAGTCCCGTTCCAACCGCTGCTGAATGATCTCGCGGTGGAGCATCCCGAGGAACCCGCACCGGAACCCAAACCCCAGTCCGTCCGACACTTCCGGCTGGAAGGTAAACGAACTGTCGTTGAGTTTCAGCTTGCCCAGAGCCTCGCGAAGGTCTTCAAACTCGTTGTTGTTGACGGGGAAGAGCCCCGAGTACACCATCGGCTTGGGTTCCTTGTACCCGGCCAGCGGCTCGGCGGTCGGGTGGAAGGCATCAGTGACCGTATCGCCGATATTGACGTACTCGATGTTTTTGATGTTCGCTGTGAAGTAGCCGACCTGACCGGCCGACAACTCGTCGCACTTCTCCATTCCGGGCCGGAACTGCCCCATTTCGGTGATGACGTACTCCCGACCAGTCCGCATCAACTTGACCCGCTGACCGGGCTTGAGGTTGCCATCCATCATCCGGATGTAGACGACGACCCCCTTGTAGGTGTCGAAGTGGCTATTGTAGATCAGCGCTTTGAGCGGCGCAGTGGGATTGCCGGCGGGCTTCGGAACCCGCTCGATGACCGCCACGAGCAGATCCTCGATCCCGATCCCGGCCTTGGCGCTGACCCGCATCACCTCGGCGGGGTCGGTCATCAGGGCGGTTTCCATCTCGCCAATCACGAAGTCCGGGCGGGCGTGAGGCAAGTCGATCTTGTTGAGCGTGGGAATAATCTTCAGCCCGGCATCCATCGCCAGGAAGCCGTTGGCCACGGTCTGGGCCTGGACCCCCTGAAACGCATCGGCCAGGAGAATCGCCCCCTCGCACGCAGCGAGACTCCGGGACACTTCGTAGTTAAAATCAACGTGGCCGGGGGTATCGATCAGGTTGAGTTCGTACTTCTGGCCGTTGTGTTCGTAGTAGATGGTGACCGGGTGCATCCGAATGGTGATTCCGCGCTCCCGCTCCAGGTCCATGCTGTCGAGCGTCTGGGCCTTGATATCGCGCTCAGAGATGGTGCCGGTTTTCAGCAGGAACTGGTCGGCCAGGGTGCTCTTCCCGTGGTCGATGTGGGCGATGATGCAGAAGTTCCGGATATTCTCGGTCGGCGTCGGCATGTCGTCGGCGCTCGGGGGCGTCGGTTCGGGGGTCCGGACCGGGAGGAAGTCCCAGCGCCGGCCGTGGTCGTCTTCCGATCAGCTTAGCAGTGGTGGGAGCGGCTGAATAGGGCAGGGCCGACCGGGGGCTCGGTTTCCGTTTTCGAGTTGAAGGTAGAATGTTGAAGACACCGAGGCTGGAAACCGGCTCCTGAAGCGAGGAGATTGCTTTCCGCTTGAAACAGAAACCACGCCACGTCCGGCCACCCCCCACGGTCTGTTCTTCTTGGGAGTGACGCCTCGGGGCCAGTCGCTATAATCTCACCAGACAGGTCCGGGCGCATGGTGTGTCCGGGTTTCTGTCCTTGTGTGTCTGACCCGAGTTTCTCGACCCACCGGGCCGTGAGCCACCCCGGTGAGACCGCCGCGCCGAGTCCGGCCGGTGTTTCGGCTCATTCATGTTCCGATGTCAGCTTTGCGGCGGGGTCGTCCCGCCCCGGACCCGGGCCATCCGGGTCGTCGTCTGTCGGCGTCCGAAACCGTATCCGTTCCGCTCGCAAGCGAATGTCATCTACCGCCCGGATCGGGACGGCAAGATGAAGCCACACACCACCGACGACCCCGGTGGGGTCGGGTGGGAGATCGTCCGTGAGGTGCTGGCCTGCCTCACCTGTACCGCCGAAGGCGTTCCACGGGACAAACGTCGTGAGGTGCGGGGAGACTCAGACGGTCGTGATGGGGACGATTGATGGCCGCCTGCTGACCGAGGATGGGATATCGAGCCGGCGGCAGGAAAAGCCCGGCTGCCGCCTCGATAGGGGACGGGTAGGACTCGGTGGTCATTTACGTTTGTGGACCATAGCGTCCTTTATGCACTCCAATTGCGAAAATGGCGATCCTCCCACGACGCGACCACCTCTCCCCTGATTCCCACGCTCCAGGTGGGAACCAGTCTTCCTCTGCTCTGCAGGGGCGTACGTCCAAGACAACGTATGCCGGATCGCTGATCACGCCTCCGCTCCGGACAGGCCACAAGGCGGAGCATGGGAAAGAGGGAGATGGGGACCGAACTAGGGGAGATGCTGCCGCGTCGAGCGAGACGCCTCGAAAATCGCCTGGGAAAGCGGCGGCGAACGGGGTGCTCTGCTGGAGCCGGGATTGGTGACCCCGGACCGGCCTTACAGAGGTCAGCACCAGAAATCCTGCAAGAATACCATTTCACCCTTTTCTGAAGAACCAGCCGCACCCGTCACCTCCGACCTGTTCTTCATCTCCCGTTGACACGCTCGGGCCGGTTGCTATTGTTCGCCGACCAAGTGGTGGACCGCCGCAGGGGGAATCTGTCAGGCGGCCCACCCGCAAATGCCGAATAACCGGGATAGTCTGCCATGCCAGATGCGACCACCACGGTGGAGTCGCTCAAGGGCGAGATACGTCGGTTCGCTGCGGCTCGCGGGTGGGAGCCTTACCACACTCCCAAGAACCTCACCATGGCGCTGGCCAGCGAGGTCGGGGAATTGTGTGATGTGTTCCGCTGGCTGACTCCCGAGGAGTCGCAAGCCGCCCCGGCCGATCCCCAGACCCGAGAGGCCGTGGCCGACGAACTGGCCGACATCGCCAATATTCTCTTTCTGCTCAGCGTGCATACCGGGATCGATCTGTCGGATGCGATCCAGGCGAAGATGACGAAGAACGCGATCAAATACCCACCCCCGGCCCAAACGCCAGGGGCGGACGGCACAGATGAAAGACCAAGAGGCGATGCCGGGAAATCGCCCACCGCTTGACACCGAGATCCGCACCGAAGGCCGAGGGGAAACGGCCGTCGGGGCACCGGCCGGGGTAGCCGGAAGCTCCGCGGGGGGAGCGAAACTCGTCTGAACTGATGGGGGAATTGGCCGTGTACACGCGACCCGTTTTGCTCACCGCGGCGATTGCCGCTCTCGGGCTAGCGGCCCTTGGGACGGTGGTGGCTCAGCAGCCCCCGCCGACTCCGCCGAATAGCGGACCTGGACCCGGGACACTCCCGGCAACGACCGTCCGCCCGTATTCGGAATGGACTCCAACTCCTCCAGCACCCGGATATGTTCCGAATCAACCTGCCACAGGTGTTCAGCAGGCGGGTGCGTATCTGCCGCTGCCTCCGGGGTACAACGCTCAGCCGCCAGTCGGGCAACTGCCAGTCGGGCAGCCGGGCATGACCCAGCCGCGGTTGACCCAGCCTGCGGTGGCCGGTGTGATCCCGGCCGGTGGGGTTTCCATTCCCCCGCCCAACATGGACCTTTCGTCGGTTCGCCCAGCCGCCGGGGTTGTGGCACCACCATCGAGTGGGATGCCCGCGCCAGTCCCAACCCCGCCGTCGAACAGCACTTACGACCCGTCCGCTTCCAAATTTGCGCCGACCCCGTTCCTCCCGACCGCGCCGACCAGCGCGCCGCCGGTGCCGCTGGTGTCGTCGGCGGTCGCCCCGCAAGCGCCGTCCTCGGTCGTGCCGCTGCCTCCACCGGCCACGATCGCTCCGCCACCACCGACAGGCGCGACAGGGGTACTGCCCCCCACTCTGCCTGCTTCCCCACCGAGTGTTCCACCAGCCCAGAGTACTACTGTTCCACCGGCAGCGCCAGCAACAGCCACCACTGTCCCTGTTCTCCCAACGCCAGGTACGCCCGCCCCTGTCGTCAGCACCCCCTCAGCCGTCAGCTCACCTGGAGCGGTCCCTGTAGCACTCCCGGGGCGAGTGGCACCGAGTGTGGTGATCGAGGCGGTCTGCCCGGAGTCGGTCGTCTTCGGGCAAGAACTTCAGTACAAGCTCATCGTCCGGAACACCGGCACTGCGAGCGTTGCCTACGTCCGGGTGGAAGACGAGCTTCCGGCCGGTGCCAGATACGTCGGGAGCGACCCTGTTGCAGAGACGAACGGGGATCGGTTGGTCTGGGTGATCGGGACACTGGATGTCGGAGCCGAAAAGCAGATCACCGTTCGGGTCAAGCCGGGCGATGAGGGCGACGCCCGAAGCCGGGCAACGGTCTCTTTCGCGACTGCTGTCGATGCCCGTAGCCGGGTCACCCGACCACGACTGGCTGCGGTCGTGAGCGGAACAGACATCTGCCGGGCGGGGGAGGAGACAACATTCCAGATCAAGGTGACGAACAGTGGGTCGGGGCCGGCGACTCGGTTGCTCCTCAAGGCCCAACTGTCAGACGGGTTGCTGCACTCCCAGGGAGTCCTCATTGAGGCAGAACTCCCAACCATTTTGCCGGGCGAATCGAAGGCCATCCCGCTGAAGGTCGCTGCCGCCAAGTCCGGGATGCAGTGGTGTCAAGTTGTGGTCGCGGCCGACGGAAGCCAGGACGCGACGGCGAAGGCATCGGTGACTGTGGTCGAGCCGATGCTCACGGTGAAGCAGACAGGCCCCGCGAAGTGCCTGGTCCGGGCTGAGCCGACCTACATCATCGAAATGTGCAACCCGGGGACCGCAGCGACCGACCCGGTCCTCCTTCAGACGATCCTCCCGGACGGGTTCGATTACGTCCAGGCGAGCGACGGTGGTTCCGTGGTCACCGGCGGCCGTACAGTGGCCTGGCGGTTGCCATCGCTGGCACAGGGCGGTAGCCGCTCCGTGACGCTCAAGCTCCGGGCCGTCGCTGCTGTGGAGGGCGGGTTGCTGCGGACAAAGGCCGAGGCCAGTCCATCCACTCTGACTCCGGCTGGGGCAATGGTCGGACAGGGTGGGGTGTCAGTTCGCCCGTCAGGTCGTGGGCTGGTCGCCCAGACGGATATGCCGGTCACGGCCGAGGGTGTCGCCGCGGTCCACTTCGAAGTCGTTGGGCTGGACAACCCGGTTCCTGTCGGGCGAGAAGCATCCTACGAGATCCGGGTGACAAACCAGGGAACCGGGCCGTGTTCCAACGTCCAGATTACAGCCATCATGGCTGACGGAACCGAATTCGCCGGTGCAACAGGCGGAACGAACCCGACCGCGGGGGTCAAACCCCAGGGACAGCAACTCACATTCGACGCGATCCCCGTCCTCGGCGTGAAGGGGGAGACAGTCTATCGGGTGAAGATCCGAGGATCGGCCCCGGGCGACCTCCGGTTCCGGGTGCAACTCACCTGCGACCAGTTGAAGACGCCGATCGTCAAGGAAGAAAGCACCACGTTTTACAAGGAGTAAACATCCACGGACCCTGTCCCAAGACACGTTTCGGGACAGAGTTCGCACACTACCGGCCGTCTGTGAAGGCGGTCGGGACAAGTCGAAGGATTGTGATACGGTCTGATCGATCGTTGAAGCTGCTGAATGAGGATCACCGGACAGAATCGCTCTCCCCAGGGGAGTGGAGTTCAGAAGGAGACGGGATCTTCTCCCCCTTCCCTCAGAGGGAGAGGGGAGGAAAACAAAACCCCGGATCTTCTCCCCCTTCCTTTTTAGGGAAGGGGGTTGGGTTCCGAGTCTTCTCCCCCTTCCCTCCTGGGGAAGGGGGATGAGGTTCTGGCCGATGGTTCCTGGTGATCGAATCGATCCTGCCTGGGGGGCGGGGTTGCGGGGGTTGGGGGGCGTTGCTAACATCCGGCGGCTTGCGGCGGGGTCGGTTGTCCGGTCGGAGTGTGGGTCGCTACTACCGACCGCACCGGACGGCGGCCCGGCCTCCTTGCCTGCCGGAACGAACGGAACGAGGCGCGGATCGCCGCCTGCGGCGGCCCGGCTGGGGGGAAGGAGCCCGTTCATGAGCACAGGACGTGCGCAGAAGGATAAAGTTCGGGTCCACATTCGGTGGATGATCCGACGAGATATGCCGGAGGTTCTGACCACCGAGCAGGCGAGCTTTGAGTACGCCTGGACCGAGGAGGACTTCCTCCGGTGCCTCCGCCAGCGGAATTGCATCGGGATGGTGGCAGAGGCGGACGACCATGTGGTCGGGTTCATGATCTACGAGCTTCATAAGAACAAGCTCCACATCTTGAACTTTGCCGTCCATCCGACGGCTCGCCGAATCGGAATCGGTGGGCAAATGGTGGCGAAACTCGTGAACAAACTGTCGACACACCGTCGTCAGAAGATCACCCTGGCCGTTCGGGAGCGGAATCTGTCCGCCCAGGTGTTCTTCCGGGTTCACGACTTCCGGGCGACCCGGGTTCTGCGGAACTACTACGAGGATAGCGGAGAAGACGCTTTCCAGATGGAGTATCGCGTGGGTGACGATTTTGCCGATGAGATGGATGGCCCGGTCAACCGGATAGCCCAGTACGAGGAAAACTGACCCTCGCACGGGTGGGATCTGGACCAACCGAAGCCCACCCGCACCCGGGTGGGCTTCGCTGTGTCCGGGGCAAAGGGGGATGCCCGATGAGAGCGGGGACATCGCGGTGGTGGCGGGGGGCTGCGGTGGCAGTCGTGCTCGGCGGTGCGGCCGTGTGCAGTGGATGGCTCGGAGTTCCCGAGCAAGCCAGGGCTCAGCAGCCCCAGGATCCGCCGACAAAAGCGGCCTCAGTCAGAGCGAAGGACGACCCTGCCCCAATGTGGACCCGGTCTTCCGCCCCTCCCGCCGTAACCGCACCGGGATCGGTGCCTTCGCCACCGGGGGCGGTCATTCCCATCTCGGCGACGATACCGGTCCTTACAGCCCCACAGGGAGGGGTCGTTCCCACCCCGCAAGCGCCACCGGTGATTCCACCGACCGCACCGACGACACCGGCCCTGGTTGCCGAAATCGTCCCCGTCTTCCGCGCAGTCCCACAGCCAGCACCTCCGGCCACAAATGACCAGACCGCACCGACAACTCCACCCCCGACACTGCTCGGGAATCCCACCCCTTTGCCTGCTCCTCCGTCCGCGGCCGGGCCGGGTTCACCGGGGTTGGCGGTTCCTCCACCATCAGACCTTGCCCGACCCGCGCCATCGTTAAACTCGGCAAGTCCGGTCAATCCTGTTTTACCCATTGAGCAGGATTTCCGCTTGCGTCCCGGATCTGCTGGGAATAGTGTCAAGTCGGACGCACCAGCGCCGATTGGGCCGATCCCAACACCGCCCGTGGTCGCCCAGACGGTGCCTCGCGCTCCAGACACCAGCGTGCCAGCGGTTCCGGTCGTGGGGAATCCCGGGACCCTTTGGACAGCGCAGCCACCAGACCGTTCGAAGCCGACCGAGACTGCGTTCGGGCCGACCGACAAATATGTGTTCCCGCTCCCGGTTGTGCCACGAGCCGTGATGGGGGCGATCCCGGGCGGTCTGGCTGAGCCTGCTCCCCCGGCGATGCCGGTCGGATCGGGGCTCACAAGACCGGGAAACCTCGACCCAAACAGCCATTCAACCGACACCATTGCGCGACCACCCGGAGACGACAGCATGACCCCGAAACAGACCGCCTTCGCCGCCGTGATCGGCGGGGTTCTCGCGCTGGCCCCGGCCTCGCCCGTCTCGGCGACCAGCCTGAGGATGAAGCCGACTGCCGACGCAAAGGACAAGAAAACCGTCGAGGAACGGTTGTCCGAGATTGAGAAGCGGCTCGCCGCGCTCATCGAGGCCCTGGACGGGAAGAAGGACGATCGCGGTTTCACGGTCCCATCCGATCGTGGGCTGATCTCCGAGGTCAAGGAGCTGAAGGATGAAGTGGCGCGGCTTAAAGAGCGGATCACAGCGATGCAAAGCTCGACCTCGCTCCGCCCAGCCGCCACTGGCCCAGTCGACCCAATGGCCGGTAAGGGGACGATCCGGGTGATCAACGACTACCCCGTTGAGATCAGCATCCTCATCAACGAGAAGTCGTACCGTGTTGGAGCCAACACCGAATTAAAGGTGACTGTCCCGGCCGGTGAGTTCAGTTACTTTCTGCACTCGTCTGGAGCTGCCCCGGCTCCAACCAGGAGTTCGATCAAGGAGAAGGAAATCGTTACCCTGCGGATCAAGTGATACCCCGCCCGGCGAACCCCGAGAACAGGTGGGGCAGTGTTTCGGGAGGTGGCCAGAGAGGTTGTTAGTCGAAGTTCTCCGTGGCGGGGCTTGCCATTCTTCACCCTGAAGGCCGCCCAGGGCGTTGCCCTGGGCTGAGAACTCTCAGCCTTTCAGGCTGAAAACCCAGCGATGTAGAGGCCGTGGTTTGACCCACTTCACCCCTTCAGGGTGAAAACCCATCACGCTCCCGGAAAGACTTGCCACCTCCGCCAGAACCGACCCCCACGATCACCCGGGCTCGTGTCCTTCTTGGCCTCACTCGCCTCGACTCTTCGCTCTGCTCCGTCTCCCATCTCGACCTCTGGCTTCCCCCCACCACCCCCGTACACCTATAATCATCCTATCCCGGGATTCGTGGCCACGTTCCGCTCGCCGCGCTGAGGTTCGGTCATGCCTACTCCCGTTCGTCGGGCTCCGGCCCTCGCTTTCCTGCTCACCGCAGCCCTCGCTCTCGTCGGTGGGGGAGGGCCGGCCAGGATGGTACACGCCCAGCCCGGTCCGAAGCCGGCCGAGCCCATACCCGCAGTCCCACCGACCGATCCCACCCCCGAAGCCCTGAAGGCCGTGACGGAAGCATTCCGGACCGAGCGGGAAGCTGCCCTCAAGGCGCAGTTCTCTGCCGATTCCCTCGCCCGGGCTGACGATCTTGCTCGACGGGCCGAAGTTGCCATCAAGGAAGGCAACCCACGTGCCGCCATCCGCTACTATCGCGAGGCCCGATGGCGGCTCCCGTACCTGCCTGTGAACCTCCCGCCCCATGTCATCCGGGTGCTGGGGGAGAGCCGGATGCGACATGGGTCGGATCGCGCCAATCCGGGAGTCTATGCGATCGCCTACAGCCCCGACGGGGCGACCCTGGTGTCCGCTGCCAGAGACTTTACAGCCAAGATCTGGGATCTTGGTAACGGTCGCGAACTGGTCACTTATCGTGGTCACGCCAGCCAGCCCGA
This sequence comes from Gemmataceae bacterium, assembly GCA_003136315.1. Classification (GTDB taxonomy): domain Bacteria; phylum Planctomycetota; class Planctomycetia; order Gemmatales; family Gemmataceae; genus Urbifossiella. The sequence continues at coordinate 16,375 of PLDW01000497.1, forward strand.
AGCCACCTCAAAAGACAGCACTTCCGTCCTCGGGGTATCTGGAGTCGCCTACCATCCGAATGGAAAGATGGTGGCGTCTGCGGCGGGTTCACAGGTCCACCTCTGGGATCCCGCCACGGGTGTTCAGATCAAGGTGCTCAGCCGGATCGAAGCCACCGACAGACCGTTCAAGTCGATTGCCTTCCGGCCAGACGGGGCGGCCCTGGCGGTCGGCAGCGACGACGGAATTCTCCGGGTCTATGAGGTCGCGACCGGAAAGGAGACGTTCAAGAGCGCACCCCGGAACGCTCGCATCGAGCGGGTGGCGTACAGCCCGAACGGAAAGCTGATCGGTGTGGCTGACGCCAACGGGATGGCCGCGGTCTACGCTCCCGCCGCCCCCGCCGCGAACACGATGCCCATGTCCACAGGCGTACAAAACCCCGCTGGTGGAGTGTGCTCCGGGGTGGGGTTTACCTCCGATAGTGGGGCGATATTCACCTGCGGAGCGGATGGTAAGGCTCGTCTGACAGCCGGCCCCAATCCGGACGGCTCGGCCACAACCACGACCACCACGCAATTGCGCGAGTACACCGGGCACACCGGGCCGGTTATTGATCTGGCCGTCACTGCAGACGGGAAAAGCCTGATCACCGGTGGGGATGACAAAACCGTCCGGGTGTGGGATGTCACCACCGGGCGGCAAGTGCGGGCGTTCCAGGGGCACAGCACCCGTGTCCTGGCGGTGACCATCCGGTCCGACGGGCGACAGATTGCCTCGGCCGGGGAAGACGGAGCGATCCGCCTCTGGGATCTGAGCCCCGGAGACGACCATCGTATTCTGACCGGGGCGACTGGGCCGATCTGGGCCGTTGCGGTCAGTCCTGACGGTAAGCGGGCCGCAGCGGCGGGGGCGGACCGGACCATTCGGGTCTACGACCCAAACACCGGAGTGCTCGAAGCCAGCCTGACCGGTCACAAGGCAGCCATCACCTCGCTCGCCTTTTTCCCGGACAGTAACCGGCTCGTTTCCGCTGGCGGGGACCGAATCATCCGGATCTGGGACGTGGCAGCTCGCAAGGTGGTGAAAGAACTGTCCGGGCACGAGTCCGCGGTGCTCACCGTGGCCGTGAACCCGGACGGAAAGCAGATCGTCTCGGGGGCAGCCGATCGGACCGCCCGGGGGTGGGAGCCGGACTCCGGAAAAACTGTCTGGACGTGGACGGGACGAACGGTGGTGACTGCCGTTGCAGTCCGAGGGAGGAGCAATCAGGTGGCCATTGGAATGGCTGACGGGACTCTGGTTATGCTCGACGTGTCGAGTGGAACCCCACGAGAATTGTCGTCGCTACCGGCTCACGCGGCTGGGCTGGCAAGCCTCTCCTTCAGCCCGGACGGGGGCAAACTGGCCTCCGGTGGTGGAGATGGGGTCGTCCGGGTGTGGACCTTCCCAGAGACTGGCCCGCCCGCAGAATTGCACCGTTTCGAGGGGCAGGCGAAACAGGGCGCAGCCAGCGGGTTCTCCCCCGTGTCGGCGGTCGCGTTCTCGCCGGATGGGCGATTCATTGCCTCCGCCGGGGCAGATGCAGTCATCCGGGTGTTTGATGTCCACACCAAGGCAGAGGTTCGGGGCCTCCGTGGGCACACGGACTGGGCGACAGCCGTCGCGTTCGCCCCGGACTCCCGGCTGCTTGTCTCGGCTGGCGTCGACAAATCCGTGCGGGTGTTTGAGCTGATCCCCCAGGAGGGAGCGGTGACAGTGGGGCATCTCAGGGCGGTGAACGCAACCGCCATCAGCCCGGACGGGAAGACGGCAGCGACGGCATCGGAAGACAACACGATCAAACTCTGGGACCTGGCGAGCGGGAAGGAGATCGGAACCCTGATCGGCAGCGACGACAAACCGTATTCGGTCACGTTTCTTGGGGCCGATGTGGTGATGGGGGGCGTCCCCCAACAGGAGAATGGTCGGATCCACTTCTGGGACACCACCCCACCACGGTTGAGGGCCACGGTGGTGACCGGGGAAGTGTACACTGTCGCCAGCGACGGTTCGCGGCTGGCCGCGTGGTCCGCTCGAACGATCGTTGAGGAGAAGAATAAGCAGAGTATTTATGAGGTCTTTGATCGAAATGGGAAGCCACTGATATCACTCGCTGACAAAGGTCGAAACGTAAAGTCCGGAGCCTTCTCGCTCGACCTGACGTGGGTGGCGGCCGGGGATGATACAGGGAGCGTCCAGATTTGGGATCTGGAGAAGAAGGAGAAGGTCGGGGATTTATGGCAAATGTTTGACAATCGATCGATCGGGGATTTGGGGCTCACTCCGGACAAGAAATATCTGGTGGCAGTGGACGCCACCGGCCTGCTGAAGCTCGCGGACGTGGCGAAACGGCACACACTCGCCTCGGCCCCCTCGCATGCAGCCGGGGCCAGTGGGTTGCTTGTCTCTCCGAAGGGAGACACGCTCATCACCATCGGGGCTGAGCGGGAAATCAAGGCGTGGTCCCTGGCCGATCCCAATGTGTTGAAGGAAGTCCGCTCGTGGACGTTCGCAACCGAGATACGAGGCGCGGCCTACTCCCCGGACGGAAAAACAGTGATCACCGCGAACGCTGATGGAACCGCGTATGTCCTGGAAATGCCGTGACCGAATCCCCGGCGAATCGGGAGCGTCAGCGACTGGGTACTTGAACACCGTAGTGGTATGGATGGAACGAAAAGAGTGGTGGAACCCGCGACAGCGGTCGGAGACTTCTTGCACCCCGATTACTGGTGTTTACCGATCCGCTTGTAGCAAAACCCTTGATTTTCAACCCTTCTGGAATCGTACAGAACGCCCAGCGCTCTTGTCAATCGCACAGAGTATCCTGCACCTTGCTGCAAGCCGAACGTGCGATTGGCTGGCATCAAAATCAACTATCTGTTACGCGATTGGCATCGCGTCGCCTCCGCCGCGGGGAGAGCCGGGCGATGACCGGCGGGTCGCTCGATTCCGCCAGAGGTGGCGGATGCCCAGCTCAACTGGCATAGCTCCCCGAGTAATATCCTGCACTCTGGATAAAGAACGGTGGCAGTTGGCAGATCACATCGGAAGTACAGGGAAAGACTCATCATCGCCGCCTACGAGGGCTTGGTCGTCTTGGAATCTCAAGCTCGTCCCATTTCAAGAAGTAAGGCGCTTGCGGACCGATTTTGTTCGCGGTATTAATTGTGAAAAATAGATGAAAGTGGTTTCGTGGGTGGATTGCACTCTTGACGTGGTGTTCAGTCTAAGTAAGCAAAAAAGATGCCCGAGAAATGCCGATTTTTTGGTGAAACGAACTTCAACCTCATCTTGGTGTGTTGGTTCCTGGGAATCAGTCTTTTCTTGGACACGCCAAAAAGGAGAACTCCATGAGCTTCCGACAAGGCGAAACGAATCCGCGACGTGGTAATGGCAAATCCCAAGCTTTTACCGGTCCGCAACCGATTTCCAAGCTGACACACCGAACCCAGCGTTTTCAACCTCTCCCTGCCGCCTTGGGTGAGCCCCCCTATCACTACGATCTTACAACAGCGGTTGATGTTGATAAAGGAGCAGACAGTCTCACGTTCCATGTCGTTGGGGACACCGGCGGCGTGAAGGTATCAGACCGGCAATTTAACGTGGCGGCAGCGATGAAGCAGGATCTGACGCTGCCCGCAGCGCAAGTGCCGAAATTTTTTTATCATCTGGGGGATGTGGTCTACTTCAATGGCGAACAGGATCAGTATTTTGAGCAATTCTATGAACCGTATGATCATTATACTCCGCCGATTTTTGCGATCCCCGGAAACCACGACGGCGACCCACTTGACGACGATCACCCTTCATTGCAGGGGTGGATTGCTTACTTCATGACCGAGAAGCCGCATGTCGATCCTGAATCGAAAGATGCTCCGCGAGTTACCCTCTCATTGCCGAATGTATACTGGACATTAATTACGCCACTCGCGACAATCGTTGGAATGTACACCAACGTACCCGAGCATGGATCGGTGGACTCTGTGCAACAGCAGTGGCTCACGAACGAATTCGCAACCGCAGCAAAGGACAAATCCCTGCTGGTCGCGCTGCATCATCCGGTCTACTCGTTTGATACTTTTCACAGTGGCAGCCCGAACATGGCAGATGTGTTACAGCAGGCGATCAATGATTCAAAACGCATTCCGAACCTTGTATTAACCGGGCATGTGCATAATTATCAACGCATTCATCGAATTATTGACAAGGGAGAACCAGTACCCTTTCTCGTCGCCGGAAATGGTGGATACCATAACCTTCACCATCTGGCGGTCGACAAGGGGACGAACACAACGCCTGCGCATCCCACCCACCCAAAACACCCGGCGGTGAAGCATGGCAGGAAGAAGCATGTGGGAGGCGCAAAACCAGCGGTTCTGACCGACACGGACACAAAAGCAGAACTTCAATATGGCGACGACAAGAACTGGGGCTATCTGACTCTAACGATTGACAAGGAACATATTCATGGAAGCTACACCTCGGTCGACAAGGACGGAAACGTGACCACTGACGCCGATACGTTCACTACTTCCGCAACCGAAAGAACGCTGACAGGGGATCCTGTTTCTCTGTAGCAATGCACTCGCTAACAAATGCAAAGTTATCGCTAGTGAAGTATGAATTAATTATTGTCAGAACACTTAGTATAGAGGCTCCCGATTTGAGAAGAATCGTCTACTAATCAGAGATTGTGCCCGCGAGGTCGGTTCGCGCTCAGCTCTTTGATCCGAAGGGTCAGAGTAAAGGACGTGGATCGGCCGCGGGTTCTTACAACTGAGGGGAGACAGGGTAAGTGGATCAGTACCTGCGACCCCCTTGATCCCGAATCGAGCGTTCGATCCGCCGCTTTGTAGCAACAACTTTGGAATTCAGCCTCTTTCAGAATCGTACTGATCACACAGAACCCTGCCAATCGCACCAATCCCACAGAGTCTGCTACAACTTGCTGCAAGTCGATGGTGCAGTTGGCTGGCGTCAAAATCGACGACTTGGTTCAAAGGGAGGTAACAACGGGCGCATCGGCTCGCGGCAATTTGCGTCCGATGAAATGCGCCGCCGTGGGAGTTGTCCAGCAACGAGACCGTGAAATCTGGTGGCACGGGCATCTTGCCCGTGTCGGCCCAGCATGGCCAGGATGGCCATGCCACGTCGAGTGCGGCCGTTTTGCTCCTATTCGCACGC